>DATACM010000397.1:0-6248 GCA_036259055.1 Acidimicrobiales bacterium
AGCGCGACGACCTGCAGGCGACCATCGCCGCCTTGAAGGAGCACGACTTCGGCATCCCCCTTCAGTTCAAGAACTTCAGGGACTGACGAGCCGGCCGTAGGCCGTGGCTCGTCCGAAGCAAAAGGAAACCCCCGGCCGCTGGTCGGACGATGGTCCCTGCCGGCCGAAGGCCGGCCCACGCCCCGCGAGGGTCGGGGAGGGTCTCCCTAGGTCGCCCGACGGACGAGCACGCTCTCGAGAAGGACGGGCGTCAGGGGGGAGAGGATGGAGCGGGCCGTCTCTTGGGCCGTCCGCCACGCCTCCTCCAGCACCGCCTGGCTGGGCTGGCCGAGGCCACGGGCGGCGCGCAGCTCGGTGAGGCGCAGGACGCCCGAGGGGCTGCCGGTCAGCGACAGGAAGACCTCGCTGCCGTCGCCCGACGAGGCGTCGAAGCGGCGGAGGATGCCCGCCGAGGTCAACGCCCGGGGAAGGCCGATCTGGTACTGGGCCAGGATGTTGGGGACGTTGGCGAGGGCCTCGTCGAGCCAGCGGTCGAGGAAGGGCTTGGGGTTCACCGGCCCCCCGCCCTTGGGGTGGATCTCGAAGTGGAGGTGGTAGGCCCCGCCCTGGGCGTTGCCGGTGTTGCCCACCGTGCCCACGATGTCGCCCTGCTTCACCCTCGACCCGGCGGGGATGCGGGCGAAGGAGTCGAGGTGGCACATGAAGTAGTACGTGCCGTCGGCGGTGGTGACGTACGCCGACTTGCCCGCCGAGCCTCCCTCGGTGAACCGCACGGTGCCGTCGGCGGGGGCCCGCACGGGCGTGCCCCGGGCGGCGAAGATGTCCGTGCCCTCGTGCAGGTGGAAGCTGGGGTTGAACCGGGGGAAGAGCCAGTCGTCGGTGTACGCCGCCTCGCCGCCCACCGGGAACTTGCCCATCCCGATGGCGGCCGCCTCCTGGGGGCTGAGGCCGATGTCGACCAGCTGGCGGAGCGCGGCCATGAGCTCCCGCGTCGACCGCCCGCCGGTGCGGCGGACCGAGTTGATCACCGCCTGGGCCTCGGGCGGGATCGAGTTGGGGCCGGGCTTGGCGGTCGTCGTCGGGGCGGGCGGCGGCGGGGTTGGGGCCTTCGCGGGCGCGCCCGGTGGTGGCGGGGGGGGCTTGGGTGCCGGCGGCCCCGGCGCCGTCGTCGGCGTCAAGATCCCTTTCAGCAGCTGCTCGAGAGGGTTGGCGGTCGTCGGCGGGGCCTGGGGGGCCGGGGCGGCGCCCGACGCCGCCCCTCCGCCCACGAGCAGCGACACCAAGACCGCGGGCGCCAGGGCGCGACGTGCGAACGCTCGTGACGACACGACCCAACTCATTTCGCCATCGGGTCCGCCATCCCCTCTCGCTCCCCAGACTCGAAGTCAGGGAGCTTACGCCGAGCAGGCCCCCCGATGCCTACTTCGCCGGTGGGTCGGAGGGCTCAGCGCCGCCACTCGCCGGCGCGCAGCCGAGCGACCCGGTCGTCCAGAGGCGGGTGGGTGCTGAAGAGGTTGGCGAACTGCACCCTGCGCCCGGTGAGAGGGTTCACGATGTACTTCGAGGCCTGGGCCGGGTCGACGTCCATGGGGATGGCCCGGGCGCCCTGCTCGAGCTTGGCCAGGGCCCGGGCGAGGGGCTCGCCGTCGCCGAGCAGACGGGCGCCGCTGCGGTCGGCCTCGTACTCCCGGCTCCGGCTCAGAGCCATCTGGATGAGCATTGCGGCGAGCGGCGCCAGGATGCTCAGGGCCAGCAGGGCAATGGGGTTGGGGCTGTCCTCGTCGCCGCCTCCGCCGAACATGGCGCCCCACATGAACATGCGGGCGATGAAGGTGATGCCCATGGCCACCGCCGCCGCCACCGAGCCGATGAGGATGTCGCGGTTGCCCACGTGGCTGATCTCGTGGGCCAGCACGCCCCGCAGCTCGTTCCAGTCGAGGAGCTGGAGGATCCCCTGGGTGACGGCGACGGCGGCGTGGTTCGGGTTGCGGCCGGTGGCGAAGGCGTTGGGCTGCATGTCGGGGGTGACGTACAGCTTGGGCATGGGCATGCCCGCCGCCTGGGTGAGCTCCCGGACGATGCGGTAGTACTCCGGCATCTCCTGCTCGGTGACCGGGACGGCCCGCGCCGTCCGGATGGCGATCTTGTCGGAGAACCAGTACGACCCGCCTACGAAGACGAGGCCGAGCATCAGGCCGATGAGCGCCCCGCCCCGCCCGAACAGCGACCCGATCAGGATCAGGAAGCCGCCCAGCGCCGCCAGCAGCACATAGGTCTTGATGGTGTTCTTGCTCATGAAACCCTTCCTCCTCGCGTTGAGAAACGCTTGGGAGCCCTCGCGCGTTCCCCTGCGTCGCCTCCTTGACGTCAGTCCTCGGGCCCGCTCGAGGCGGCCCGTCGCTTGATCTCGTCTACCACGGTGGCGTCGGCGAGGGTGGTCGTGTCACCGAGGTCCCGGCCCTCGGCCACGTCACGGAGCAGGCGGCGCATGATCTTTCCGCTCCGGGTCTTGGGCAGGTCGTCGGTGAAGATGACGGTCTTGGGCCGGGCCACCGGGCCGATGCGGCGGGCCACGTGCTGGCGGAGCGCCTCTCCGTGCTCGTGGTCGGTGTCCACGCCCGACTTCAGGGTGACGAAGGCGATGATCGCCTGGCCGGTGGTCTCGTCCCTCGCGCCCACCACCGCCGCCTCGGCGACGGTGGGATGGTCGACGAGGGCCGACTCCACCTCGGTGGTGGAGACCCGGTGGCCGGAGATGTTCATGACGTCGTCGACCCGGCCGAGGAGCCAGAAGTAGCCGTCCGTGTCGACGCGGGCGCCGTCGCCGGCGAAATAGCGCCCCTCGAAGCGGGACCAGTAGGTCTCCCGGTAGCGGTCGGGGTCTCCGTAGATGCCCCGGAGCATCGAGGGCCAGGGCTGGGTGAGCGTCAGGTAGCCGCCGCCCTCCTCCACGGGGCGGCCCTTCTCGTCCACCACCTCGGCGGCGATGCCCGGCAGCGGGAAGGTGGCCGAGCCGGGGCGCAGGGTGGTGGCCCCGGGAAGGGGCGAGATCATGATGGCGCCCGTCTCGGTCTGCCACCAGGTGTCGACCACCGGGCAGCGTCCGCCGCCGATGTGGGTGTGGTACCAGATCCACGCCTCTGGGTTGATGGGCTCGCCCACCGACCCCAGCACGCGGAGCGAGGAGAGGTCCTGGCCCTCGGGGTACTGCGTCCCCCACTTCATGAAGGTCCGGATGGCCGTCGGAGCGGTGTACAGGATCGTGACCCCGTAGCGGGCGACGATCGACCACCACCGGTCCTTGTCGGGGAAGTCGGGCGCGCCCTCGTACATCACCGACGTGGCTCCGTTGGCCAGTGGGCCGTAGACGATGTAGCTGTGCCCGGTGACCCACCCGATGTCCGCCGCGCACCAGTAGACGTCGGTCTCGGGGTGGAGGTCGAAGACGTACTTGTGGGTGAACGCCACCTGGGTGAGGTAGCCACCGGTGGTGTGCATGATGCCCTTGGGCCTGGCCGTCGTGCCCGACGTGTACAGCAGATAGAGGAGGTTCTCGGCGTCCAGGGGCTCGGCGGGGCAGTCGTCGGACGCACCGGCCATGAGGTCGTGGTACCAGCGGTCCCGCCCGTCGACCATGCCCACCTCGGCTTCGGTGCGGCGCACGACGACGACGTGCTCGATCGACGGGGTCCGCTCGAGCGCCTCGTCGGCGTTGGCCTTGAGCGGCACCGCCTTCCCCTTCCGCCAGCCGCCGTCGGCGGTGACGAGCACCTTGGCCTCGGCGTCGTTGATGCGGTCGCTCAGGGCGTCCGACGAGAACCCGCCGAAGACGACTGAATGGGCGGCGCCGAGCCGGGCGCAGGCGAGCATGGCCACCGGCAGCTCGGGGATCATCGGGAGGTAGATGGCGACCCGGTCACCGGTGGTGACGCCGAGCCCCTTGAGCACGTTGGCGAAGCGGGCCACCTCCGACCGCAGGTCGGCGTAGGTGATCGTGCGCCGGTCACCTGGTTCGCCCTCCCAGTGGTAGGCGACGCGGTCGCCGTGGCCCGCCTCGACGTGGCGGTCGAGGCAGTTGTGGGCGGCGTTGAGCTTCCCCCCGACGAACCACTTGGCGAAGGGCAGCTCCCACTCGAGGATCGTGTGCCAGTCCTCGGCCCAGTCGAGGAGGACGGCCGCCTGGCGCGCCCAGAAGCCCTCGTAGTCGGCGGCGGCCTCGTCGTAGAGCGACGTGTCGACGACCAGGGCTTCCTTCTTGAACTCCTCGGGGGGCGGGAAGCTGCGCTCTTCGAGGTAGTAGGCCTCGATGGTCGCCGGGTCGGCCACGGTCCTCCCCCTTCCGCTCGGGTGCGTGCGCTCCTGGGAGCCTACCGGGGCCGCCCGCGGATCGTTCTGGGCACGCTCATGGTCACCAGGTGACGATGAGTGCCCAGAACGGCTTGGGCCTCACGGCACCCGCCACTCCAGCACCCGGAAGGCGCCGAGGCCGGCGGGATCGGTGAGGGCGGCGGCCTCGGTGAGCCGGCTGCGGGCGGCGAGGGCGGCCAGGTCGCCCCGAGCCGCGCCCGCCTGCCACGCCTGGCGGGCGGCGCCCACCAGACCGTCCAGCCCGTGGGCGGCGAGGAAGTCGGCCTGGGCCCGGTCGGCGACCGGCGGGCGCACCCGGGCCAGCTGGTCGACGGCCACCTCGCAGGTGATGTCCTGGCCCCCCAGATCGGCGAGGGGGTGCCCGCCCCGGCCGTGGGCCCGGTAGGTCCGCACCCACTCGGTCCAAGGTCGGCGGGCCATGCGGGGCGTGGTGTCGGCGTAGTCGACGACGATCACCCGTCCCCGCCGCAGGCAACCGAGGGCGGACCGCAGCCACGCGCCGGCGCGGCGCTGGAGGGGGATCCGCGCCTCCTCGGGGGCGTCGGGCACCAGGGTGTCCGCTTCGGCGACGAGCGCGGGGGCGGCGGGCACGAGCACCTCGCCGAGGTCGTGGCCGACCCGTACCTCCTGCCACCCCTCCCGCCGGTGCTGGAGGAGGCCGAAGGGGACGTTGTCGAGCAGCTCGTTGGCCAGCACGACCCCGTCGAAGGGCCCGGCCGGGAGCTCGGAGAGCGACGTGACGAGCGGCCCTGATCCGGCCTGCGGCAGCGGAGCCAGGTCGGGGTCGTCGCGCCCGGACGGGCCGAGCACGAACGAGGCCGGCTCCAGCGGCAGCCGGACGGCCTGCTCCGCCCGCAGCCGCTCGGACTGCTCCACCATGACGTAGCGCAGGGCGCCGGCACCGACCTCGGCAACGACGAAGGGGTCGGGCCGGCCCATCTCGGACCACCACTCGTCGAGGGCGCGCGCCACGACCGCCCCGAACAGCGGTCCGAGCTCGGGGCTGGTGACGAAGTCCCGCTCCCGCCCCGCCCCCCGGGCGGCGGCGTAGAACCCGAGCTGCGGGTGGTAGAGCGCCAGGTCGACGACCTCGTCGAAGGGAAGAGGCCCGAACCGAGAAGCCCGCTGGGCGACGAGAGAGGGAAGATCGACGGCCATGGCAGGCGCCGCCGCCCGGCAAGGGCTACGGGACGAGAGACGCGAGGTCGCCGAAGCGGGCGAAGGCCTGCGGGTAGATGCCGATCCCGACGACGACGGCGGCGGTGATGCCGAGGGCGAGCACGAGCGGTGCGGGCACGGGGATGGGCGTGCGGTCCCCGTCGGGCACGGGCGTCATCCACATCTGGCGGGCGACCGACGCGTAGTAGAAGAGGGCGATCACCGAGTTCACCGCCGCCACCACCCCGAGGGTCACCGCCCAGGCGGTGCCGGCGTCGAGCACCGCCCGGAAGACGAAGATCTTGGCCCACGCCCCGGCCAAGGGCGGGATGCCGGCGAGGGAGAAGAGGAAGATCGTCATCAGCACGGTGAGGCCGGGCGCGTACTCGAAGAGCCCGCCGTAGGAGGCGATCTCGCCGGAGCGGGTCTTGCGGGCCACGGCGATCACCACCGTGAACACCCCGAGGTTCATGGCCGCGTACACCAGCAGGTAGACGATCGACGCGGTCATGGCGCTGTCCCGGGCGGCGGCGCTGGTGCCGGCCACGGCGAAGGGCACGAGGATGTAGCCGGCCTGAGCGATGGACGAGTAGGCCAGCATGCGCACGATGTTCGTCTGGCGCAGGGCGATGAGATTCCCCACGGTCATCGTCAACGCCGCCAGGACCCAGAAGATGGGAGCCCACACGTCGTCCCGCCCGAAGAAGCCGATGAAGATGAGC
>DATACM010000398.1:0-2395 GCA_036259055.1 Acidimicrobiales bacterium
GCCGCGGCCGCGCCGACTGCCATGGTCGGCGACTTCGGTCTCGGGCTCAGCCCGGGGAGCGGCCCGAGCTCTTCGACCACACCCGACGGCTGAAGCCCTGGGGTTGGGGCCGACCTGTCCCTATCGCGTCGCGCTCGATAAGGTCCCGGCCCGGGACGGGGCAGCAGGGGGGGACGTGAGGGTGAGAGGGGTCGGATGGCGGGGCGTCTGTGCCGTCGTCGTCCTCGCCACGCTCCTGTCCGGGTGCGGTGACGACGACGAGCCCGCCGCTCCCGCCCCGACCGCGCCGACGGCGACGGTGGCGTTCCCCACCGTGCTGACCGTCCCCCGCTCGCTCACCGAGGGCGAGGCGCAGCGGGCGTCGCCCCGGTGGGAGCAGGTCCGGGTCGTCACCGGGAACGAGCCGGCGGCGATCGGGCCGTTCGCCATCGCCCCGGGCGCCATCCAGTGGCGGGTGAAGTGGAGCTGTGAGACGGGCACCATCCGCATCCTGACCACTCCACCCCCCAGCCGCCCGGGCCCGTTGGTGGACAGCCCGTGCCCCGAGCGGGGCGAGGGCTATTCACGCCAGACGGGCGAGATCACCCTCGACGTGCAGGCGTCCGGGCCGTGGAAGGCGACGGTGGAGCAGCAGGTGGACACCCCGCTCGACGAGCCGCCGCTCCCGGAGATGGCGACCGGCCAGGTGCTGGCCAAGGGAGAGTTCTACAACGTGGAGAAGACGGGCAAGGGCACGGCGATCCTCTACCGGCTGCCCGACGGCCGCCGGGCCCTGCGCTTCGAGCCCGGGTTCGAGGTGTTCAACGACCCCGACCTGGTGGTGTGGCTGAGCGAGGCGACCAATCCCCGGACCAGCAAGGAGGTGGTGGACAGCAACCACGTCGAGATCGCCGCCCTCCGGGCCACCAGGGGCTCGCAGAACTACATCCTTCCCGACGACCTCCCGCTGGCCCGGATCGGGTCGGTGGCCCTGTACTGCGTGCCCGTACCGTCGATCTACATCGCCGCGAGCCTGTCGTGAGGAGGTCGAGGCTCGCCCTGGCCTGCGCCGTGCTGCTGGCGCCGTTGCTCGTCGCCTGCGGCGAGGGCGGCGGCTTCGAGGCCGGTCCCGGCGCCGAGCCCCGGGCGGGTCGTTGGAAGACGTGGGTCCTGTCCTCGCCCACCGAGGTCGAGGTGCCGCCGCCGCCCGAAGGCGACCGGGCCCGCGCCGAGGAGGAGGAGACGAGGCGGCTGGCCGCTGCCGCCGGTCCCGAGGACCGGGCCGAGGTCGACAAGTGGAGCCAGGTCCCACCCACCCGGCCGTGGCTCGACTTCAACATCGAGCTGGTCGCCGCCGGCGTCAAGGACCCGCCGCTGGCCTCGAGGGGTTACGCCCTCACCAGCATCGCCATGTACGACGCCCTGGTGGCCGCCTACCACTGGAAGTACGAGTACGAGCGCTCGGCCCCGGCGACGGCCCAGCCGCTGGTGCCGGCCGGGCCCGACCCGTCGTACCCGTCGGAGCACGCGGTGATCGCCGGCGCGGCCTCCCGGGTGCTGACCTACCTCTTCCCCGAGCGCCCCGTCGGCCTGTTCGACGAGCTGGCCGAGAAGGCGGCGAGCTCGCGCCTGGTGGCGGGGGTCAACTACCGGAGCGACGTGGAGGCGGGTCTCGCCCTGGGGCGGGCGGTGGCCGACAAGGTGATCGCCCGGGCACGGACGGACGGCTCGGAGGAGCAGTGGGACGGTACGCGGCCGCCCGGCATCGGGCGGGGCCCCCAGTACTGGGAACCGCCCCCCGGCTCGGTCACCCCTCCCACCCAGCCGCTGGCCGGCCGATGGAGGACGTGGGTGCTCCGGTCCGGCGACCAACTGCGCCCGCCGCCACCACCAGCCTACGGCTCCCCCGAGCACGTGGCGGCGACCCACGAGGTGCTCAACGTCCGGGCCAAGCTCACCCCCGAGCAGGAGAGGATCGCCCGCTTCTGGGCGGGCGCGCAGGGGTCGTCGCTCCCGCCCGGGCTCTGGAACCAGATCGCCCAGGAGTACATCGCCGGCGCCCGGCTGACCACGCCCCGGGCGGCCCGACTGCTCGCGTCGTTGAACGCCGCCGAGCACGACGCCGCCGTCGCCACCTGGGACACGAAGTTCACCTACTGGAGCGCCCGGCCGGTCAACGCGATCCGCGACCTGGGTCTCGACCCCAACTGGAGGCCGCTGCTCAACACCCCGACGTTCCCCTCCTACACGTCGGGTCACGCCGCCTACTCGGGGGCGGCGGTGGAGGTCCTGTCGTTCTTCTTCGGGTGGGCGGCGGAGACCTTCGCCGACAAGGCGGCGGAGGCGGCCGAGTCCCGGCTCTACGGCGGGATCCACTACCGCTACGACAACGACGTGGGCCTCGACCTCGGCCACA
>DATACM010000399.1:0-3897 GCA_036259055.1 Acidimicrobiales bacterium
CGCGGACCGCGGTGACCTTCTGGTGGGACCGGTGACGGCGCCGCGAGCGAAGCGAGCAGGGGGGTGGGGGCGGAGCCCCCCGCAGGCGCGAGCGAAGCGAGCGTGGTTTCCTAGGAGCATGGCTGAGAAGGATCTTGTCGAGCAGGTCAAGGATGCGGCCTACGTCGCCGTGGGGCTCGGGGTCCTGGGCGCGCAGCGCCTCCTCGTGGGGCGGCGGGAGGTGGTGAAGCGCGTGGAGCCCCAGCTGCGCAGCGCGGCGAGCCAGCTCCAGCGGCTGGCGACGGCCACCGACGAGAAGATGAACCCCGTCCTCTTCCGGATGGAGGAGCGGCTTCCCCCGGCGACCCGCGACCTGGTGCGCACCGCCCGCGGGAGGGCCACCGGCGCGAGGGACGCCGTCCTCACGCGGGTCGCCGCCGGGGGTCCGCGATGATCGACCTCGATACCACGGCCCGCTTCATCGCCGGCTTCGAAGGCTTCGTCGGCCACGTGTACCGCGACGCGGTGGGCGTGGAGACGATCGGCTACGGAGAGACCGATCGGGGGATCATCGAGAGGTACCGCGGCAGCGGCATCTCCGAGCCGGAGGCGTTCGAGCTGCTGAAGCGGCGCGTGCAGGAGTTCGCCGACGCGGTCGAGCGCTGCTGCGTGCCGGCGGGCCTCAACCCGAGCCAGCACGCCGCGTTCACGTCGCTCGCCTACAACATCGGCGTCGGCGCGTTCTCCGACTCAACCGCGTGCAAGCGGTTCAAGCAGGGCGACCTGCCGGGGGCGGCCGAGGCCATGACGTGGTGGAACAAGGGCGGCGGGCGGGTGCTGCAGGGGCTGGTCACCCGCCGGGCGGCCGAGGCCCGGCTCTTCAACGGCGACCAGAGCGCGGCGGCGGCACCTGCCGGGGGCGGGCCGGTGGCGGTGCTGCGGCTCGGGGCGACCGGCGAGGCGGTGTCCGACCTGCAGCGGCTGCTCGAAGGAGCCGGCTTCCCATGCGCGTGCGACGGGCAGTTCGGCCCGAACACGGAGGCGGCCGTGCGGGCGTTCCAGGGCGCCTGCGGGCTGGAGGTCGACGCCATCGTCGGTCCGGCGACGTGGCGCGCCCTGCGGCAGCGGGTGGACAAGGACGTGGCCTGGCCCGGTGCCTTCCTCAGCCGCGGGAGCAAGGGCGCCCACGTGGCCGAGTTCCAGAGCCGTCTCATCGCTCTCGGCTTCGACCTCGGGCCGAGCGGCGCCGACGGTGACTTCGGCCCGGCGACCGAAGAGGCGACGAGGAGGTTCCAGGCCGATCGCGGCCTGGGGACCGACGGGGTGGTGGGTCCGGACACCTGGAGAGCCGCCTTCGCTTCCTGACCCTCGCTTCCCCGGTTGCCGCCCGGGGCCATCGGCGTTAGGCTTCCCTAAGATGATCGGTCAAGGGCGCCTAACGACCAGCCGCCGCCGTGCCTCCAGGTTCGTGCGGGTCGTGCACCATGGCCAAGGCGTCACCTGCGAGCTCGTCGCCGTCGAGCGGCGCCGCCCCGTCCGCCGGCCGGTCGCCCTGAGCACCGCCACCGCGCTCGTCGCCTCGGGGACGCCGGTGGTCGTCCGCCGCTGCCCGTGCACCGACGGACGCGGCGTCGACGCGCCGGCGGCGACGGCCGTCCGCTGACGTGTTCGTCTGCCACTGCCGGGCCGTCAGCGACGGCGCCGTACGCTCGTGCATCGCCCAGGGCGCCTGCGACGTCGACGAGATCGGCCGGCGCTGCGGCGCCGGGACCGGCTGCGGCGGGTGCCGCGCCGCCCTCGCCGAGCTCCTGGCCGCGCTCTTGCCCCAGGGCTGAACCGGCCGGCACAGGAGGGACATGAAGGGATCGGAGACGGTCATCGAGCTCCTGAACGACGTGCTGACGGCGGAGCTGACTGCCGTCAACCAGTACTTCGTCGACGCCAAGATGTGCGCCAACTGGGGCTACGGGAAGCTGGCCGCGAAGTTCCGGGAGGACTCCCTCGACGAGATGCGCGATGCCGAGGCCCTGGTCGAGCGGATCCTCTACTTGGAGGGCCACCCCAACCTCCAACGCCTCGGGACCGTGCAGGTCGGGGAGGACGTTCCCGAGAAGCTGCGCCTCGCCCTCGACGTCGAACGCACCGCCATCGCGCGCCTGAACCAGGGGATCGCCGTGTGCACGCAGCACGCCGACAACGGGAGCCGCCAGGTGCTCGAGTCCATCCTGTCCGGCGAGGAGGAGCACGCCGACTGGCTCGAGGCCCAGCTCCAGGTCATCGCCGCCGTCGGCGAGGCCAACTACCTGAGCCAGCAGATCGGCTGATTTCCCCTCGCAACCGGAGGTTGGCGAGTTCTGACGTGCTCCCTCGGCCGGCACAGCCGGCCTTTGTCGCGCTGAACACCTCTTTCTGGCGCCGGCAGCCGGGGCGGCCGCCTGCGGCGGCGAAAGCGGCGCTCATGCGCGGTCGACCGACAGCACCGACCGGTAGACCTCGACGTGGTCGGCGGCCGACGCGTCCCAGGTGTATCGGGCCGCCGTCTCCAGGCCCCGGGCCCGTCGCCGTTCCACCTCGGGGCCACCCAGGATCGCCGTCTCCAGCGCCTGGGCGAGGGCCTCGGGGTCACCGGGGGGGATCAGGAAGGCGGCGTCCCCCGTGACCTCCTCCATGGCCGATCCCTTGGTCGTCACCAGCGGCGCGCCGCAAGCGAGCGCCTCGAGCGCCGGGAGGCCGAAGCCCTCCTCCAGCGAGGGATAGGCGACCGCTGCCGCGCCCCGGAGGAGGGCCGCCTTCTGCTCCTCCGAGACGTAACCGGCCAGCCGCACCCGCCGGCCGTGGATCGCCGCCTTCATCGCCCCTTCGACGGCGCGGGTGCCCCACCCCCGGCCTCCGGCGAGGACGAGGGTGAGCCCGGGCACGGCGGCGGCCAGGCGGTCGAAGGCCCGGACCAGGGTGGGCACGTCCTTGCGTGGCTCGAGCGTTCCCACGAAGGCCACGTAGGGCGGGACGGCGCCCATGCGCCGCAAGGCGGCCCGGTCGAGGACATGCCCGTCGGCGTCGTCGGGATCGAGAGGGCGGAAGCGGGCGTGGTCCACGCCGTGGGGGATGACGTGCACGAGGCGGCGCGGCGAGAAAAGAGCGTGAAGGCGCTCGGCGGTGGCGGAGCTCACAGCGATGATGGCGTCCGCCTTCTCCGCCGCCACGCGGATGGCCCGCCGGAAGAAGGCGACCTTGGCGGGCTGGTGCCAGGACGGGTGCTCGACGAGGGACAGGTCGTGGACGGTGACCACCTTGGGGAGGGCGGCCCGCTCGGGCATCGTGTAGTGCGGACCGTGGTGGACGTCGACCGGGAGACGGGCGAGCAGGTCGGGGAGCCGCAGCTGCTCCCACGCCAGGCGGGCCGGCCGCCAAGAGGGTGCCCGCCCCACGACCTCGGCACCGGGGGACCCCGACCGCCACCGGGCGTCGTCGCCCGACCGGCATGCGACGACGGGTACGACGTCGTCCCGACGGGCGAGGGCGGCGCAGAGCTCGATCACGTAGCGGCCGGCCCCCGCCGGCCGGGCGGGCACGGCGGTGGCGTCGACGGAGACCCGCACCAGCCGGTTGCCACCGCCCTCAGTCATCCAAACCCGCCCAGATCTCGTGGTGGCGGCGGGCGGTCGCCTTCCACGTGAGGGCGCCCGCCCTGCGGGTGCCTGCCTCCACGAGCGCCGCCCGGGTGCTCTCGTCGGTCGCCGCCCCGACCAGGGCCTCGGCGATGGCCTCGGTGTCGAGGGGGTCGACCTCCAGAGCCGCTCCGCCGGTACTCGGCATCGGGCTGGCCACGACCGGGGCACCGGCGGCCATGGCCTCGACCGCCGGCAGCCCGAACCCCTCCACGAGCGGCACGTAGGCGACGACCCGGGCGCGGGCGTA
>DATACM010000400.1:0-1850 GCA_036259055.1 Acidimicrobiales bacterium
GGTCGAGGGTTCCCAACTCATGCAGTGCCCGGACGCGCCACAGGGCCAGGCCGTGCTGCTCGGCCAGCGCCAACGCAGCCGAGAAGGCCCGGGCCGCTGAGGTGAGGTCACGCTGACGTTCGCGTTGGCCCAAGACCGCGAGGGCCTCACACGCCAGCTCGTAGCGCCCGTCGGACTGAGACGTGGTCAACGCCTTCTCGGCGAGGGTCACGGCATCGTCGAGGCGGCCTTCGCCGAGCGCAACCTGTGCGGCCAGGACCTCGTACTCGCTCGCGGCAACGCCACCTGATGCCGCGAGCTCTCGGGCGCGGTGGAGCTGATCCAGGGCTCGTGCCCAATCGGCGGACACGATGGCCGTTCGAGCCAGCCACAGATGCACCTGCGCCCGGCGCGTCGGCGGGCTCCCCAGGTCGGCCAGCTGAGACAGCAGGCGCTGGCCGACTTCACCCACCCGCTCGGCGTTGCCGGCCCGGACGAGCACCGCGCAGAGCGCCTCGTCAATCTCGACCGCCAGTTGCCGGTTGTCGCCGGCCAGTCGTCGGGCCCGCTCAAGGTTCGCCTCGGAGCTGGCCAGCGCGCCGCGACCGAACGACCGCCGGCCCGACTCGAGGTGCAACCCGGCCGCCCGGGCGGGTTCCCCAGCCTGTTCGGCGAGCTCGGCCGCCAGCTCGCACCACTCCCCCGGCAGGCCCGGATGAGCGGTCTCGACAGCACGCAGACCGCGCGCCGCCAGGGTTGCTCGCTCCGGCGGAAGGAGTTCCGCGAGGATGGCGTCCCGAGTCAGAGCATGGCGGAATCGGAAGCGGGGGCCGGGATCGGCGGCCTCCACGGACAGCAGCTGGGCGTCGACAGCCCGGCGGAGGCGATCGACCACAGTGGCTTCGTCCTGGCTGCTTATGTCCGCCAGCAGGCGCCAGTCGAAGCTTCGGCCGAGCAGCGCCGCGGCCACGAGAAGGTCCCGGGTGCCCGGGGCTGCTCCCAGTCGTCGCCGAACGGTCTCCGCGAACGTAGCGGGGATGACCAGGCCCGGAGAGCGGTCGAGGACCCAGCCGTCGGCTGTCTTCTCCAACTCGTCGGCCTGGACCATCCCTGCCAACAGCTCCTCGACGAGAAACGGCAGTCCATCGGCCCTCGCCACGACCACCTCGGCAAGCTCGCGGGGGACGACCGAAGCCCGCAGGCAGCCCGCGGCCATCAACACGACTTCCTCGTCACTCAGCCTCGGGAGCTCCACGATGGATGCGGATCGCCGGGTGGCAAGGCCGTGGACGCACGTCAAAGCCCTGCTGGGTTGCTCGCCGCGAAGCGAGACCAAGCAGAAGACGGGTTCCCGCGCGATGTTGTCGGCCAGGTACTCGACGACCTCGATCGTCTCGGCGTCCGCCCATTGCAGATCCTCGAGCACGAGCACGCAGCCAGCGCCTTCGCCCAGGGTGGCGAGCAGCCTGAGCACGGCTTCACCCAGGACCACGAGCGACTCCTCGCCGGGTGACTCGCCGGGGAGTCGCCACTCGGGCACGAGCCGCCCGAGGATGGGCCGAAAGGGTGCCAGCTCCCGAACCTGTGGCGGTCCAGACTTGCGAAGATGTGAGAACAGCGCCTCCGCGACGGGCCGGAAGGGGAGCGGGCTGTCGCGCTCAACCGCCCGGCCGGTCAGCACAAGCGCTCCCCGACGAACGCCCTCCTCCGCCGCCTCCCTCAACAGGCGCGACTTGCCGACCCCGGCCTCTCCCGCAACGACCACCGTCGCGCCGTGTCCGTCGGCCAGGCGATCGAGGGCACGTCGGAGCTCCTGCCACTCCTCGTCGCGGCCGACAACCACGGGGCACAGCAGCTCCCGCACTCAGACG
>DATACM010000401.1:0-12408 GCA_036259055.1 Acidimicrobiales bacterium
GATCGTGCTGGCCACGGTCAAGGGCGACGTGCACGACATCGGCAAGAACCTCGTCGACATCATCCTCACCAACAACGGCTACGAGGTCCACAACCTCGGCATCAAGGTGCCGGTCTCGGAGCTGGTTGCGAAGGTCAGCGAGGTGAACGCCGACGCCATAGGCATGAGCGGGCTGCTGGTCAAGAGCACGCTGATCATGCGGGAGAACCTGGAGGAGCTGAACCGTCGGGGGCTGTCCGACATCCCCGTGCTCCTGGGCGGTGCCGCCCTCACCCGGTCCTACGTCGAGCGCGACATGCGCCAGGTGTACGAGGGCCGCGTCTTCTACGGCAAGGACGCCTTCGAGGGCCTGCGCACCCTCGACCGGCTCATGGACATGAAGCGCAGCGGCGCGGACGACCTGAGCTTCGGCCGGGAGGTCTTGACGAGCGCCGTGCCGTCGCGCCTCCGGGGCGGGGGCGAGGACGGGGCCGGCGCCATCCCGGCCCGCTCACCCGAGGTGGCCACCGACAACCCGATCTTCGTCCCACCGTTCCTCGGCTCACGGGTGGTCAAGGGGCTCAGCGTCGACGAGATCGCCGGCTGGCTCAACGAGACCGCCCTGTTCCGCAACCAGTGGCAGTTCCGCCCCCAGGGCGGGGAGCCCGCCGGCTCCGGAGGCAGGAAAGAGTCCGACGCCGAGTTCAAGGCCCGGCTCCGTCCGCGGCTGAGGGAGGAGCTGGCCAAGGCCAAGGAGGCCGGCATCCTGGTGCCCCAGGTGGTCTACGGCTACTACCCGGCCAACAGCGAGGGCAACGATGTCATCCTCTGGAAGGACGAGACGCGGACCTCCGAGTGGGTCCGCTTCGCGTTCCCTCGGCAGCGGTCCGAGCCGTGGCTGTGCATCGCCGACTTCTTCCGCCCGGTCGCGTCGGGCGAGACCGACTACGCCTGCTTCCACATCGTCACGATGGGGTCGGCGGTGTCGGAGGCGACCGCCCGCCTGTTCGCCGAGGACCGCTACCAGGAGTACCTGCTCCTCCATGGTCTGGGGGTGGAGATGGCCGAGGCCCTCGCCGAGCTCTGGCACCGCCGCATCCGCGAGGAGTGGGGCTTCGCCGACGAGGACGGCACGCTCGTCAACATGCTCCTGCGCCAGCACTACCGGGGCGGCCGCTACTCCTGGGGGTACCCGGCCTGCCCCGACCTGGAGGACAACGCCAAGGTGGCCGAGCTCCTCGAGGCCGAGCGCATCGGGGTGACGGTGAGCGAGGACTTCCAGTACCACCCCGAGCAGACCACGTCGGCGATCATCTGCCACCACCCGAGGGCGAAGTACTTCGTCGCCCGCTGAGGGAGCGTCGACGATAGGTGACGAGATCACCTATTGACGGGGCCCGGCCGGTCCAAGACACTGCTGCCTGCGACCCGGGCGGCGGGGGTCCGAGGGGTGCGACGTCGTCGCCGCGGCGACCAGGCCGGTGGCGGGCCGGTGGGGGCGACGACGATCGCCCTCCGCTCGCGCCGGCGTGGAACGGCGCGGCGCCTCCGGCGTGGAACCGCACGGCGCCTCCGGCGCCGAACGGCGCATAGCATCGGTCCGACCGCTTGCTGGATGAAAGGACCGGCCCGATGAACGGCCTCCACCGCCTGCAGCAGGCGGGGCAGAGCGTCTGGTACGACAACATCCGCCGGGGGCTGCTGGCGAGCGGTGAGCTGGCCCGGTACATCCAGGACTACGCCGTCACGGGCGTCACCTCGAACCCGACGATCTTCGAGCGGGCCATCACGTCGAGCGCCGACTACGACGACGGGATCCGCTTCGCCGACCCGGTGGCGTCCAGCGTGGAGGAGCTCTTCTCGGCGCTGGCCGTCGACGACGTGGCCGCCGCCGCCGACCTCCTGCACGCGGTCTACGAGGACACCGGCGGGCGGGACGGCTACGTGGCGCTCGACGTGTCGCCCGCCCTGGCCCACGACGCCGGTGGCACGGTGGCGGCCGCCCAGGACCTGTTCGCCCGGGTCGGGCGTCCCAACGTCATGATCACCGTGCCGGGCACGGGGGAGGGGCTGGCGGCGGTGGAGGAGCTGGTCGCCGCCGGCGTCAACATCAACGTCACCCTCCTCTTCTCGACCGCCCAGTACGCGGCGGCGGCCGACGCCTGGGTACGGGGGATGGAGAGGCGGGCGGCCCGAGGGGCGGGGCTCGGCGTGGCGTCGGTGGCATCGGTCTTCGTCTCCCGCTGGGACGCGGCCGCCGACCCGCACCTTCCCGACGAGCTCCGCGGCACCACCGGGGTGGCGTCGGCCCGTATGACCTACGCGTGCTACCGGGGGCTCCTCGCCTCGGACCGCTGGACGGCGCTCATGGCCGCCGGGGCGGCGCCGCAACGCGTCCTGTGGGCCAGCACCGGCACCAAGGACCCGACGCTGCCCGACACGTATTACCTGACCGCGCTGGCCGCCCCGGACACCGTCGCCACGGTGCCCGAGCCCACCCTGCTCGCCTTCGCCGACCACGGCGAGGTCGGCCCACTGCTCGACGGCGATCGGGCGGCGGCCGAGGGGGCGCTGGCCTCCGTCTCCGCCGCCGGCATCGACCTCGAGGCGTTGGCCGCCGACCTGCAGGAGAAGGGGGTCGCTGGCTTCGCCGAGTCCTTCGACCGGCTCCTCCTGAAGCTCGAGAGCAAGGCGGCGGTGCTGCGCAGCGACGACGCCGCCACCGCGGTCGAGATCTCCCGCCCGCTGTCAGCCGCCCAGGCCGGCGCCGAGCGGCTCGGGCCCCTCGCCCGCCCGGTCGAGGAGGTGGTGGCCGACCTGGCCGGGCGCGACGCCGTCCGGCGGGCTTACGCGCGCGACCACACCCTTTGGCAGGAGGACCCCACCGAGGTGGCCGACCGCCTGGGTTGGATCTTCAGCCCCGCCCAGATGGAGCACGCCGTCGACGAGCTCGAGCAGTTCGCCAAGCAGTGCGCCGCCGACGGGCTCTCGCACGCGGTGCTCATGGGGATGGGCGGTTCGAGCCTGTTCCCCGAGGTCATGGTGGAGACGTTCGGTGCCGCCGAGGGCCGTCCCGAGCTCCTCGTCCTGGACACGACCGATCCGGCCGCCATCGCCAGGGTGGCCGAGACGCTGCCCCTCGACCGGACTCTGTTCCTCGCCGCGTCCAAGTCGGGCGGCACGATCGAGACGCGCAGCCAGCTCGAGCTGTTCTGGGACCGGCTCCGCCGCCCCGAGCAGTTCGCGGTGGTGACCGACCCGGGGTCCGATCTCGGCACCCTGGGGCGCGAGCGGGGCTTCCGCAAGGTGTTCGAGAACCGCCCCGACATCGGCGGGCGCTACTCGGCGCTCTCGCACTTCGGGCTGGTGCCCGCCGCCCTGCTGGGTGTCGACGTGTGCGAGCTGCTCGACCGGGCCGGGCACATGGCCGCCGCCACCGCTCCCTGCGTGCCGCCCGATCGCAACCCGGCGCTGCGCCTGGGCGCGGTGATGGGAGCGGCGGCCCGGGCCGGGCGGGACAAGCTCACGATCGTCCTGCCCCCGGCGATCGAGAGCTTCGGCCTCTGGCTCGAGCAGCTCATCGCCGAGTCGACCGGGAAAGAGGGCACGGGCGTCCTCCCGGTGGTGGGTGAGCCGCTGGGGCCTGCGGAGAGCTACGGCGACGACCGGCTGTTCGTGGCCATCGGATCGGATTTCTCCGCCCAGCTCGACGCCCTGGCCGCCGCCGGCCACCCGGTGGTCGAGCTGCCCTACACCGACCCCTTCGACGTCGGTGCCGAGGTGTTCCGGTGGGAGTGGGCCACCTGCCTGGCCGGAGCGGTGCTGGGCATCAACCCCTTCAACCAGCCCAACGTGGCCGAGGCCAAGGCCGCCACCGCTCGGGTCCTGGCCGAGGACCTCCCCGAGCTGGCGGCGGAGCCGGTGGCCGGTGTCCTCGAGCAGCTGCGGGCGGGCGACTACTTCTCCATCCACGCCTACGTGGACCCGTGGTCGGAGGTGGTGGACCGCCTGCAGCGGGTGCGGGTGGTCGTGCGCGACCGGTTCAGGGTCGCCACCACGTTGGGGATCGGGCCCCGGTTCCTGCACTCGACCGGCCAGTTCCACAAGGGCGGGCCGCCTACCGGCGTGTTCGTCCAGGTCGTCGGGGAGGACGACGTGGACGTGCCCGTCCCCGGGCAGCCGTTCGGGTTCGCCACGCTCATCCGGGCCCAAGCCGCCGGCGATCTCCAGACGCTGCAGCGGCGCGGGCTGCGGGCCGCCCGCGTGTCGCTCGACGACCTCCTCTCCCTTCTCGACTGAAAGGGGTACGACGATGCAACTGGGCATGGTCGGGCTCGGGCGCATGGGCGCCAACCTCGTGCGCCGGCTGATGCGGGGCGGCCACGAGTGTGTCGTGTACGACGTCAGCGCCGACGCGGTGGCCCTCCTCGAGGGCGAAGGGGCGGTCGGAGCCTCGTCGCTCGAGGACTTCGTGGCCAAGCTCTCGACGCCCCGAGCGGCGTGGGTCATGGTGCCGGCGGCGTTCGCCGGGCCGACCGTCGACGCCCTGGCCGCCCTGCTGGAGGAAGGGGACATCGTCATCGACGGCGGGAACTCGTACTACCGGGACGACCTCTCCCGGGCCCTCGTCCTCGCCCCTCGGGGCATCCACTACGTCGACGTGGGCACGAGCGGGGGAGTGTTCGGGCTCGAGCGGGGGTTCTGCCTCATGGTCGGTGGTGAGGCCGGCGTCGTCGAGCACCTGGCTCCGTTACTCTCGACCATCGCGCCGGGTGTCGACGCCGCCGAGCGCACCCCCGGCCGCACCGGTGATCCCCATCCCGCCGAGCTCGGGTGGCTGCACTGCGGGCCGGCGGGTGCAGGGCACTTCGTGAAGATGGTTCACAACGGGATCGAGTACGGGATGATGGCCGCCTTCGCCGAAGGGCTGGCGATCCTGCACCGGGCCAACATCGGCAAGGAGGCCCAGGTGGGTGACGCCGAGACGGCGCCGCTCAGCGACCCGGCGAACTACCAGTACGACTTCGACATCCCTGCGGTGGCCGAGCTTTGGCGGCGGGGGAGCGTGGTGAGCTCCTGGCTGCTCGACCTCACCGCCGCCGCCCTGGTGCGCGACCCCGAGCTCTCGGGATTCAGCGGACGAGTGTCGGACTCGGGCGAGGGCCGCTGGACGGTGCAGGCGGCGGTGGAGGAGGGCGTCCCCGCCCACGTCCTCACCGCCGCCCTCTACGAGCGGTTCACCTCCCGCGGCGAGGGCGAGTTCGCCGGAAGGGTGCTCTCGGCCATGCGCAAGGAGTTCGGCGGCCACACCGAGAAGCCGCCCGCCCCCTGATCCCCGCCGGCCCTCGACGCCGGCCTGTGATCGGCTTGCATCTCCGTCCGGGCGTTCGGTAGGCCGGGACCATGAAGTCCACCGTTCGTCCGACCGTCACCGCGGGCATGGCCGCCGCCTTCCGAGCCGACGCCGACGAGTTCACGAGATACTGATCGCCATGGACGATCCGGTGAAGATCGCGATCGCGGGTGGCGGCTTCGGGTCGAAGGTGGCGCTGCCCGCCTACAAGGACCTCGAGGAGTTCGAGCCGGTGGCCGTGTGGTCCCGGCGCCCGGAACGGGCTCGGGAGCTGGCCGACGACGCCGGGCTCGAGCTGGGCACGGCGGACTTCGACGAGCTCATCTCGTTCCCGGGCCTGGAGGCGGTGCACGTCGCCACGCCGGTGGTCAAGCACCTGCCGTTCGCCGTCGCCGCGGCACGACGGGGGCTGCACGTGCTGTGCGAGAAGCCGCTCGGCGACAACATGGCCGAGGCTCGCCAGATCGTGGCGGCCATCAAGGACGCCGGCGTCGTCGGGTCGGTCGGCTACGAGCTGCGCCTCAAGGAGACGCGCCAGCACCTCATCGAGCACGCCCGCGAGGTGTTCGGGAAGCCCCGCATGGTGGCGATCTCGCTGGTCCAGTCCGACCACGCCGACCCGCACTCGCGCCCCTACACCTGGGTGCACGACGCCACCATGGGGGGCGGCCGGCTCCAGGGGTACGGCGTGCACGACCTGGACATGCTCCTGGAGATCCTCCCCCCGGTCGAGGCGATCGCCGCCGCCACCGAGGTCGGCGTGGCCGTGCGGACGTCGGGTGACGACGACGGCGAGCTCCTGCCGGTCACCGCCGAGGACGCCTACGTCATCCTCCTCCAGTTCCGGGGCGGGGGGCTCGGCGTCGTCAGCCTGGTAGCGACGGCACGCCACGACCGGGGCGACGTGATCGAGCTCCACGGGCACGAGGGCACCGTCCGCCTCGACGCCGACCAGCGCGTCTGGTGGGGCCGGGCCGACGAGGAGCTCCAGTGCGAGGGCCCTCTGGACAACAGCTCGACCGAGGCCTTCAAGCGACTCGCCCGGAACTTCTGGGCCGCCATCCGGGAGGGCGCTGCGCCCGATCCTTCGCTGGAGGAGGGGTTGCGGGTGCAGGCCCTCTTCGACGCGGTGCGGATCGCCGCGGTCGAGCGGCGGTGGGTCTGCCCCGAGCCGGTCACCGTCCTCCCCTGAAGTACTTCCTCGCCAACTGGAAGATGTACCCGACCGTCGACGAGGCGCGGGAGCGGGTCGAGGCCATGCAGTCGGGATGCTGCGGGGGCTCGTCGAGGGTGAATCCAGGCGTCTGCCGATCAGTAGGCGGTAACCACGCCGAGGTGGACACGAGGACGTATCGTTGCCCGTGCGAAGGCTCGTCCTCTGGAGCGGTGTCGACGCTTGGCGGGCCGAGGTCGCCAGCTTGGAGCTCAGCGCCGACTCGCTGGCGGCCACCGGCACGCAGATCGGGGCCGACCCGGTCGAGTACCGCCTCGACTATCAGCTGACGACTGCCCCTGGCTTCGTCACCGAGACGCTCTCGGTCGACGTGGAGGGCGAGGGCTGGGGAAGACGACTGCGCCTGGCGCGCCACCCTGACGGCACCTGGGATTGCCACACCGGCGAACAGGGAGAGGCGCCGTTGCCGCCCGCCGGCGGCGATGTCGCCGCCATCGAGGGAGCGCTCGACTGTGACCTCGCCCGCTCGCCGCTGACCAACCTCATGCCCGTGCGCCGCCACCGCCTGCACGAGCGACCAGGCGAGGTGGACCTCCTCATGGCGTGGGTATCGGTCCCCGACCTCGGCGTGCACCCCTCCCGTCAGCGGTACGAGCATGTCCGCCGCGACGGCGACCAAGGGGTCGTGCGCTACGTCGGACTTCATCGAGACTTCGTGGGCGAGCTGCTGGTCGACCGCGACGGCGTCGTCGAGCACTATCCCGACCTGGCCAGTCGAGTGAAGGTCGAGCGCCCGGCCTTGGGCTAGCCGGTTACTGCAGCGCGAGCGCCCCTAGGTCTCCATCAGCGCCGCCACGTTGTCCATGTCCTTGCCCGAGAGGAGGCGCGGCTCGCCGAGGAGGGTGGGCGTGCACCACCGCAGCCGCGCTCGTGCCCTCGTCTCGCTCGAGCAGCCGCTATCGCCGGCCGAGCGTCTCGGCTTCTTCCAGGGCCAGGGCGATGGAACGCTCGAAGGGCGGTCGCAGCACGCCGCAGTCGGTGATGAAGGCGGTCACCAGCTCGGCCGGGGTGACGTCGAACGCAGGGTTGAACACGTCGACGCGGGGGTTGACGACCTTGTCGCCGACCATGCGCACCTCGTCGGCCGACCGCTGCTCGATGACGATCCCCTTCCCGTCGGCGACGCCGGGATCGAACGACGTCATGGGGCCGGCCACGTAGAAGGGGATGCCGCTGGCCCTGGCGAGGACGGCGAGGCTGTAGGTGCCGATCTTGTTGGCCGTGTCGCCGTTGGCGGCCACCCGGTCACAGCCGACGACGACGCAGTCCGCCAGACCACCGGCGATGGCGGCTCCGGCGGCGGTGTCGGGCAGGAGCGTCACCGGGATCCCCGCCTCGCTGAGCTCCCAGGCGGTGAGGCGGGCGCCTTGGAGCAGTGGGCGGGTCTCCGAGGCCAGGACTTCGACCGGCTCGCCCGCCTCCGCCTTGGCATAGACGATGCCGAGGGCGGTGCCGATGCCCGCGCTGGCCAGGCGACCGGTGTTGCAATGGGTCAGCAGCCGGCGAGCCGACGCCAGCTCGGCGCGCCCCGCTTCGGCGATCCGGCGGCAGGCCTCCTGGTCCTGCTGCTCGATGCGCAGGGCTTCTTCGAGGGCCAGCCGCCGCACCTCCTCGGGACTGGTCCCCCGCCGGGCGGCGGTGGCGACCTTCTTCACCGCCCAGCTGAGGTTCACGGCCGTGGGCCGGGCCCCGCCGATCTCCTCGACCAGCCGGTCGAGGTGGGCGTTGGCCTCCTCGGTGGTGCGGGGTCTGGCCTGGTCGAGGCCGACGACGACCCCGAAGGCGGCGCACACGCCGATGGCCGGAGCCCCCCGGACCACGAGCCGCCGAATGGCGTCGACCACCTCCTCGACAGAGGCGAGGCGCCTGACCTCCACTCGTTGGGGGAGGACGGTCTGGTCGATGACCTCCACGCAGCCGTCCCGCCACTCCACCGCGCTGCGGAGGTCCTGTAGCTGCACCAGCCGATGTTCGCGCGTCGGCGTTATCTCACGGGATCGATCGGCCGGGCCCTGGAGTGCTCAGAGAGCTCGGTCCAACCCCAGGACGGCAAATCCGGCTGAACGCAGCTACTCGCTCCCGATCGCACGCAGCATCGAGGACGGGATGCGGTCGTCTCCCCGGGACAGCAGGTGGGCCCGCTCGACGTTGATGGCATCGAGATGCCGGTCGGCCCAGCCGTCCCAGGGGCCAGTCGGTATGGCGCTCGGGTCGCCTTGCGCCTCGGCGCAGGCGACCAAGTAGGCCTGCAGCTCGTGAACCTGGGCAGGGCCACCGACGGGACCGTGGCCGGGGACGATCGCCTCGGCCAGATCGGCGACGGCGGTGAGCGCCTGCGCCCACGCCGCGGGGTCTCCCTGGAAGGCCAGGGGGGTGACGCCGAAGGAGCACATTCCCCCCGCGAACAGGACGCCCGCAGCCGGGACCCGCACCATCAGGTTGCCGGGGGTGTGCCCCTGGATGGGGATGACCTCGACCGCGGGGGTCAGCATGACGGGGCTGTCGACGATGTGGGAGACGGGGCGGGTCTCCAGGCCCTCGAACTCCTCGGCGAACTCGGGCATGAACGCCTGGTAGGCATCGATGTTCGGCGGCTGGTCCAGCTGTGCGCTGGTGAGCGCGCTCCCGTAGACCGCGGCCAGGCGGAACTGCGCCGTCCCGCCGGCGAACTCGATGTGCCCGCTCGTCAGCACCACCCGGGGAACTCGACGGCCGAGCTGGGAGACGGCGGCTGCGAACCCTGCCGACTGGGACGGCACCATGAGGGTGTCGACCACCGTCGCTCCGTCTTCGTCGACGACCACGCCGGCGTTGGGGTGGCCGATGGAGTGCGGCTCCTCCAGCCAGGCGTACACGCCTGGCGCCAGAGGCATGAGCGACGGTGGGGATGCGGCCTCGGGCACGGAGACCACCCTAGAAGGGGCCCGTCACGTGGGCCCGGGTGCCCGACGACGAGGAGGCCAACGCCGGCCGACACTTGGACGATCGAGCCGGCGGCGTCTGGCAGGATGAGGCGCGAGCGCAGGCCGTTGGGGTGGCGCTCCGACTCGTAGCGGGAGGTCGTCGGGTGAAGGTGGAGGCGGTACGACGCAAGCAGAGGCGCACGATCATGGGGGTGGCCTTGCTGGCCGCTGCCCTCGTTCCGTCCCTGAGCACCCCCTCGGGCGCGGTTCTGTTCTGCAACGCGACGCCGATCACGTTCACGCCGCCGACGACGCCGACGCAGTCAGTCCAGCCTTTCACGCCCTATCCGTCGAACATCACGGTCAGCGGGCTGGCAGGGACGATCACGGACGTGAACGTCACGCTCAACGGCTTCACCCACGTCCGGCCCGAGGACATCGACGTCCTTCTGGTGGCGCCCGACGGCACCAACCACGTGCTCATGTCTGACATCGGCGGAGACAACCTGTTCCCGGGGGAACCGGTCTCCGGTGTGAACCTCACCTTCGACGACCAGGCGGCCGCACCCGCTCCCGCCGACAGCCAACTGAGCAGCGGCACGTTCCGGCCTACGGACGACGACAACGACGTCGACGAGTTCGTAACCGGCAACGCCGACACCTTCACGTCGCCAGCGCCCGCGCCCTCGGCCAACCAGACGCTCGGGGCGTTCAATGGGCGCCAGCCCAACGGAACGTGGAGCCTCTTCGTCGTCGACGACCAGCCCGGTCCTCCGGAGCCCGCGAGCTTCAGCGGCGGGTGGTGCGTCGACATCAACACCACCGGCACCGGCACCACCGCGCCGACGACCACCGCGCCCACGACGACCACGACCGCTCCGACGACGACCACGACGGCGCCGACGACCACGACGACCGCTCCGACGACGACCACGACGGCGCCGACAACGACGACGAGCGCGCCCACGACGACCACCACGGCGCCGACTACCACCACCACGGCGCCGACGACCACCACGACGTCCACCACGACGACCTCGACCGTCCCCCCGACGACGACGTCGTCGACGTCCACAACGTCGACGGTGGCGCCGACCACGACGTCATCTCCGGGCACGACCGTGCCGCAGACCACCACGACCACCCGTGCCCCTGGCGGCACGTGCGGAGGGCTGACGCCCACGATCGTCGGCACCGCGGGCCGGGAGTCGATCTTCGGAACGCCGGGGCCCGACGTGATCCTGGGCGGCGGCGGGAACGACGTCATCCTCGGCCGGGACGGCAACGATGTCATCTGCGGTGGCGACGGCGCCGATACGGTCATAGGCGGCGATGGCGACGACCGCCTCCTCGGCGACGCCGGCAACGACCGGCTCCTCGGTGGTCCGGGCTCCGACTCGCTGAACGGTGGCGTCGGCGTCGACGTGTGCGTGGGTGACCGGGGCACCGACACCGCCTCGGCCTGTGAGACCACCGTGACGGTTCCCTGAGCGCGCTCCCGATCTCGACCAGCAGCCAGAAGTCGTTGTCGGTGCCTTCGTCCCCACCGGGCTGGCCCAACATCTGTCGGCCGCCACGGGTCTGTCCACGACCGCGTGACCTCGTCCATCGGGCTGTCCTGGCGGCACCAGTCATGGCGTGCAACGGACGTGCCGAAGTCGGGCCTCCGGTCGGGTGAGGCCGCCCGACCCTACGTCTGGAGGCGAGACTCGACGGAAGCGGCCTTCGCGTGCAGCGCGTCGGCCGTACCCGGCCGGTAATCGACCTTGATGAGGACGCTGAGGCGCGGCGTGTCCTTGGCGAGTTCCATGACGCACCTCTTGATGAGGGTCATCACCTCGTCCCACTCGCCCTCGACGTTGGTGAACATCGCGTTCGTCTCGTACGGGAGGCCGCTGTCGCGGACCAGGCGGACGGCTTGCGCCACTTGGCCGCCGACGGATTCGCCGGAACCGATCGGCGTGATGGAGAAGGCAGCGAGCATCCGACGATCGTCCCGCCTCGGCGTGACGATCGGCAACCGGCGGGGTCCTCGGGGCCGGCTGGCGATGGAGAGCGCGCCCACCTCCGGCGTTCGGGGCCACGACCGGCTGGGGCTCAGCCCGTTCGCCACCAGTAGCGTCGGATCGATGAGCGGGCCAGAGCGAGTTCCCCTGCAAGAACTGGCCGCCAAGCTGCGAGAGCTGGATCGCCGGCGCAAAGAGCTCATGCGAAGTGCGGGCACCGTGCCAACACCTCCCGAGGAGATTTCCGCTGTCATGGACCGTTACGATCGCCTTCTGCTCGACGCCGCTGTCATGCTCGAGGTCGACATCCCGGCCTATGCGCGTTCGACCATCGACCCGCAACGGCTCACGCACCGCGGGCGGATAGCTCTCGAGGAGGGACTCGGGTCTGCTGGTCTGGTTTTCACTGCGACCGAGCCATAGGGCGACGTCTGACTCGTTCTCCGAGAGGCTGGATGGCCCGGACAGTGGAATCCCAGGCGCCAGGGATGCAGCCGTACCAGGTCGCCTTGTCCTGGGCCTGCTGCCCGGCGGCGGAAGGGTTTCTTCTTCCGGGGTAGCTGTGGCCGGCCGTCGCTTCGAGCGCGATCATTGCCGCCGTGGGCGCCATCCGCACCCAGGTCGTCTTCGATGCAGCCGACCCCCACAAGCTGGCTGCGTTCTGGGCCGATGCCCTCCACTACGAACACGAGGAGATCGACGCGTTCGTACGGGGCCTCGTGGAGGCAGGCCACGTGCCCGCGGATTACACGATCGAGATCGACGGGAAGCTGCGCTGGCGTTCGGTCGCCTCGCTGCGCCATCCGGACGACCCGGTGGACGAGCGGGGCGCCGGGGCAGGACGGCGCATCCTCTTCCAGGCCGTCCCCGAGACGAAGGTCGTCAAGAACCGGCTCCACCTCGACCTGTTGGTCGGACCGGAGGCCCACGACG
>DATACM010000402.1:0-1603 GCA_036259055.1 Acidimicrobiales bacterium
GCGAATGGCGCGGTGCGCCCTGGCCGCTCTACGAGCGGCTGCGCGCAGCCTCTCCCGTCTCATACGGCGCCTACCTGGACCTGGGCGACATCAAAGTTCTTAGCGCCTCTCCCGAGCGGTTCCTCAAGCTAGATGGGAGACGGATAGAGACCCGGCCCATCAAGGGGACCCGTCCGCGTGGGGCTACTCCGGAGGAGGACCGCGCTTTGGGGGCGGAGTTGCTGGCGAGCGAGAAGGACCGGGCCGAGAACTTGATGATCGTCGATCTGCTGCGCAACGACATCGGCAAGGTCTGCCGCGTCGGTTCGGTGCGGGTGCCCAAGCTGTTCGACCTCGAACGACACGCCAGCGTCTGGCACCTGGTAAGCACCGTCTGCGGCGAGCTCCGACCGGGGCTGGACGCTGTGGACCTGCTGCGCGCGTGTTTTCCTGGCGGATCGGTCACCGGCTGCCCCAAGATCCGGGCCATGGAGATCATCGAGGAGCTCGAGCCGGTCAGGCGGGGGGTCTACTGCGGCGCGATCGGCTACCTGAGCTTCACCGGGGATATGGACACGAACATCGTCATCAGGACGCTCGTGCTCAGGGACGGTCGGATGGACCTGCAGGTCGGCGGCGCGGTAACCTACGACTCGGATCCCGAGGCGGAGTACGCCGAGACCCTGGCCAAGGGCCGGGCCCTGCTGGGAGCGCTCGGGGCCGAGCTGGAGGAGTGGTGAGCATGGCGCGTCTACTGTGGGTCAACGGGAAGTTATTGCCGGTGGGTGAAGCCACCCTTGACCCGCGCGACCGGGGTTTCACTTTGGGCGATGGGTTGTTCGAGACCATGCGGGTCAGAGGAGGCACCGTCCTTCGGATTGAACATCACCTGTCCCGCCTGCGGGCCGGTGCGGCCGTTATCGGGCTGTCCCCTCTCCCAGGCGACGAGGACCTTGCCGGCGCGGTCGCAAAGACACTGGCGGCCAACGAGCTCACGGAGGCCGTGGTGCGCCTGACCGTCAGCCGGGGCGTCCCGAAACGCCGCGGTCTTCTGCCGGAACCGGAGTCGAAGCCGTCGCTGGTGGTCCACGCCCAGTTGTTTGTCGGCTATCCCGCCGAGCTCTACGCCCGGGGAATGCGGGCGATCACCAGCCGCATCCCGCGCAACGAACGGTCGCCACTCACAAAGGTTAAGGCGCTGAGCTGCCTGGACAACGTGCTGGCTCGCCGTGAGGCGGCTGCCCGAGGGGCGGACGAGGCGCTCCTGTCGAATACGGCCGGGCACCTGGTTTGCGCCAGTGCCGCCAATCTGTTTCTCGTGCTCGACGACGCCTTGGTCACACCGAACGTCGCATCGGGAGCTCTGCCCGGGACCGTACGGGAGTTCGTTGCCACCGAACTGGCCCCGCAAGTAGGGGTTGACGTGGTCAAGCGGGTCGTGCGACCCGAGGAGCTGCACGCGGCCAGCGAGGGCTTTCTGACTAGCGCGTTGCTCGGCATCATGCCACTAACCGAAGTGGACGGTCTTCCAATCGGAACGAGCGCCCCCGGGTCCGTCTCTTTAGGCCTCAGAGCGGAGCTGGAGAAATTATGGGCGAGACACCTCGACGCTAGTGAGGAGACT
>DATACM010000403.1:0-5267 GCA_036259055.1 Acidimicrobiales bacterium
TGCTCCTCACCGTCGCCTTCCGCTCGATCGTGGTGCCCCTCAAGGCCATCGTGCTCAACCTGCTCTCGGTGGGGGCCGCCTACGGCCTCATCGTCTTGGTGAGCCAGAAGGGCGTGGGGGCGGGCGTGCTCGGCTTCGACCAGGTCGAGGTGATCGACGCCTGGATCCCCCTCTTCCTCTTCTCGGTGCTGTTCGGGCTGTCGATGGACTACCACGTGTTCCTGCTGTCTCGGATCCGGGAGCGTTTCGACCAGACCGGGGACAACACCGGGTCGGTCGCCTACGGGCTGCGCACGACCGCCGGGCTCATCACCGGGGCGGCGCTCATCATGGTGGCGGTGTTCGCCGGGTTCGCCTCGGGGCGGCTGGTGTCGTTCCAGCAGATGGGCTTCGGGCTGGCCGTGGCCGTGCTCATCGACGCCACCATCGTGCGCTCGGTGCTGGTGCCGGCCACCATGAAGCTGCTCGGCGACCGCAACTGGTACCTGCCCCGGTGGCTCCAGTGGCTGCCCCGTCTCGAGGTGGAGCAGCTGCCGCCCGCACCCGCCCCCGAGCGGGTCCCCGTGGGTGCCGGAATGGCGGGGTCGGGCTCGGCTGACCCCGGACGCCCGGCTGCATGAAGGGAGATGTTGCGATGAGGATCAAGTTGGCGGCCGTCTTCGTCGACGACCAGGACAAGGCCCGCCGCATCTACACCGAAGCGCTCGGCTTCCAGGTGAAGACCGACGTCGACCTCGGCGAGGGCGGGCGGTGGCTCACGGTCGTCTCTCCGGAAGACCCGGACGGCACCGAGCTGCTGCTCGAGCCGCCCGATGACGCGGCTGCGTCGTTCCAGGAGCACCTCCGGACCGCGGGGAAGCCCGCCACCTCCTTCACCACCGACGACTGCCGGCGCACGTACGAGGAGCTGTCGGCGAGCGGAGTGCGGTTCGTCACGGAGCCGACGAAGATGCCCTACGGAGGCACCGACGCCGTCTTCGAGGACGGCTGCGGGAACCTCATCAACGTCCACCAGGACTGACGTCGCCTGGAACCGCACCCCGGTCGCGCCTCGGTGGAACTTGTGGCGGTCATCGACGGCCGCGCCGTCAGATCCAGCCCTCTTCCCAGGCACGGTGCGCGGCCGCGTGGCGCGAGCCGACGCCCAGCTTCCCCATGGCCGACGACAGGTAGTTGCGGACGGTGCCCGGCGCGAGGTGGACCTGCTCGGCGATCTCGCCGATCGACGCGCCGGTCCGGGTCGCCCGCAGCACGTCTATTTCCCGGTCGGTGAGCGGGCAGTCGCCCTCGGTCAACGCCGATGCGGCGATGTCCGGGTCGACGTAGCGCCGCCCCGCAGCCACGTCGCGGATGATCTCGGCCAGCCTCGCCGCCGGCGTCGTCTTGGGCACGAACCCGCTGACGCCGGCCGACAGGGCGCGGCGCAACACGCCGGGGCGTGCGTGCCGGGTGACCAGCACGATCTTCGTCGGCAGCTCGGCGCGGATCTCCTCGGCGGCCCGGAGACCGTCCGCCGGCGGCATCTCGAGGTCGAGGACGGCGATGTCGGGCCCGTGCTGGCGGGCGAGCCGCACCGCATCGGTGGACGTGGACGCCTCCGCCACCACCCTCAGGTCGGGCTCGAGGTCGAGCAGGGCGGCCAAGGCCCCCCTGAGGAGATCCTCGTCGTCCGCCAGGAGGAGCCGGATCATGACGCGCGCGCGTCGCCGTCGGCCTGCAGCGACGCCGTGACGACGAAGCGATCGCCGTCGTGCTCCCAGGTCAGCTCGCCTCCTGCTGCCTCCACGCGCTCGGCGAGGGCAAGCAGCCCGCTGCCCGCCGTGCCCGTGGACCGCCCGACGGCGCCGTCGTTCCGTATCTGCAACCGGACGAAGCCATCGGTGACGCCGTAGTCGACCTCGGCCTGGCGCGCCTGGCTGTGGCGGAGCACGTTCGTCGTCGCCTCCCGCATCACGAGGCCCAAGAGGTGACGGCTGCGTTCATCGAGCCGGTCGGTCCCGGCGCCGGCCGGGGGGTCGACGTTGACCCGCACCTCGATGTCGGCGGCGGCGAGGACCTTCGCCGCGTTGGCGATCTCCACGTCCAGGCTCGTGCGGCGGTAGCCCTGAACGACGGCCCGGGTGTCGCGGAGGGCGTCCGTCGACAGCCGCTGGACCTCCTTCATCTCCGCCGCCGCCCGGACCGGGTCCGCCTCGGCCAACCGCGCTGCCAGTTCGCTCTTGAGCGCGATCACCTGCAGATGGTGGCCCTGGATGTCGTGCAGGTCGGCGGCGAAACGCAAGCGCTCGTCCTTCACCGCCAGCTCGGCTGACAGGCGCCGCGCCTCGTTGAGCCGCTCGGCGACGTCCCACGACCACCACACGCCGACCGTGCCCCAGGCGATCGAGCCGATCATCCCGGCCGGGAACACCGCCGCGAAGACCACATTGTCGCCGGATGTCACGGCCACGACCGCGCCGAGGATCGCGGCGCCGGCGGCGGCGCCGGCGATGACCGTCCATCGGTGCCGGGTCGGCAGGAACGTCGCCGCGATCGACAGGATCGTGGCCGGGGGGTACGACCAGCGCCCGTAGTCCCGGGCGGCCAGGAGGACCCCGCCGACCACTGCCGCGCCCGCGCCACCGACGACGAGCCAGGCCATCGGCAACGAGCCGGACGCCGCGCCGGCCCCGTCGGTAGGCGGGCGGGCCAGACGGTGACTGAGCAGCACGGCACTCGCGGCGACCGTGACGGCCAGTGCGACGCCAACGACGACCCTTGCCGCAAGGGGCTCATCCGGGTCGAGCACCCACACGCCGACGATCACGGAGAGGAGCACCGTGGTGGTGCCCGTCAGGGTCCACCACGTGTAGCGCCGGAAGACGGTCAGCACCGGTCCACGTTCGATCGGCACGCGGTCCACCACGGCCATTGTCGCGGCCGGCGGCTCGTTCAGCACCTGACGAATGTCATCTGATCCGGTGACACCCACATCACAACTCGTGCGCCTTCGGCACTGGTTGCGGCTCCCGCCGTCCTTCAGTGTCGGAGTGACCGAACACCCAGCGTCACCAAGGAGAGCCGACATGTCCACGACGAAGGAAGCACAACACCTGCAGCGGCAGGCGGGCTCGGGCGACGCTCCCCGCGGCGAGAGCACGCCCGCCCGCAGGCAGTTCCTCCGCCACTACCTGGAGATGGTCGTCGCGATGGTCGCCGGGATGGTGGTCCTGGGCGCAGCCGCGGCCGGCGCCGAGGCGGTCACCGGGCTGGCGCTCCCAGCCAGCCCGGAGCTCACGGCCCTGACGATGGCCGTCGCCATGGCGGCCGGGATGGTCGTCTGGATGCGCCACCGCGGACACCGCTGGCCGGCCACGCTCGAGATGGCGGGCGCCATGCTCGGCCCCGCAGTAGCGCTGATGCCCCTGCTGTGGCTCGGGGTCATCGGCGGCGACGCCTTCCTCGCGCTCGAGCACACCGTGATGCTGCCGCTGATGTACCTCGTCATGCGCCGCCGCCGCAGCGACTTCGGCGGCTGAGCCGTCCAGCCCCACCGCTGTCCCACTGCCCCGCAACCGAGACCTTCACGACGCCTTCCTGGAGGTTCCCCATGACCACGACTCCACTCGCACCCCGGCGCTCGACCGCCGTCCTGAAGCGTTGGCCGACCGTGCTGGCGCTCGCCATAGCCGTCCTCGGCATGAGCGACGGCGACCCGGCCAGCACCGCCGTCGAGGGCTACGGCGAGGTCCTCCCGTACCTGGCGCTGCTCTACCTGGTCGTCGGCAAGCTGCGCCGCCGTGCCTTCTCCTGGCCCGCGCTGTTTCTCGGGGGCACCATCGTCGTCGCCCTGAACGTGGTGGGTGTCGGCCCGGTGATCGCCACCGTCGGCATAGCCCTCGTGGCGCTGGCATGGAGCACCACCGGCGGGGAGCTGCGCACCTCGCCTCTCCTTCGGGCCCAGGCACTCGGCGTCATCGGTTTCGGGGCACTCGCCCTGGTCGGCTTGGCGCTCGATCCGGACGTCGGGCGCTATGTGATCGCCGCCGGCTGGTTCCTGCACGGGATCTGGGACCTCGTCCACCTTCGGCTCGATCGCGTGGTCTCCCGCTCGTACGCCGAGGCGTGCGCCGTCATCGACATCCTCATCGCGGTCGAGTTGACCTTCCTGCTCTAGTCACCAAAGCCACATACGCCCGAGCTGGGCCTCCGTCGCCGTCCGGCCCAATTGTCAGCGGCTCGTCAGCCGACGGGAAGGTTGCCGTCAGCTCCGACGCCCAGGCTGGTCCCAAGACACGAGAACCACCGAGCGCCACCCCGAGCGGGTGGGCCGACGAGAAGCGAGCTGAGCGATGGACTACACGAGGTCACGAGACGGGACCCAGATCGCATACGACCGGTCCGGGAGCGGCCCCCCCGTCGTGCTCGTTGCATCCGCTCTGGCCGATCACCGTGATGCGAGGCGTCTCGCGCGCCACCTCTCCGAGCACTTCACAGTGCTCAACTACGACCGGCGTGGGCGGGGAGGAAGCGGGGACGGCAGCGGGGTGGACGTCGATCGGGAGGTGGAAGACGTCGCCGCGCTGGTGGAGGTCGCCGGGGGGAGGGCGTCGCTGTTCGGCAGCTCGTCGGGGGCGATCCTTGCTCTCGAGGCCGCCAACGTGCTCCGAGAGAAGGTCAGTCGGCTCGCGTTGTTCGACCCGCCGTTCAACGTCGACGACGGCCGTCCGCCCCTGACGGAGGGCGACATTCGACGGCTCGAGCAACAGCTGGCGGCGGGGCAGCGGGGCGAGGCGGTCAAGGAGTTCATGACGAGGCAGCTGGGCATGCCGGCGGCCGTGGTCGCCGTCATGCGGCTGCTGCCCACATGGAGCAAGCTCGAGAAGCTCGCACCCTCGCTTGTCTACGACCTCCAGCTGCTGCACCGCACGCAGTCGGGGACACCGCCGCCGGACCGGTGGGCGGGAGCGAGCATGCCCACACTCGTCCTCACCGGGGGGAAGAGCGACGCCTTCCTGCAGAGCGGCGGGCGCGCCGTCGCCCAGGTCCTGCCGGCGGCGACCCACGAGCCACTCCCCAGGGCGAGTCACTCCGCAGTCGTCGCCGCCCCCAAGCGGCTCGCCGAGAGGCTGGTCGACTTCTTGGGCGCGAACCAGTGAGCAGCCAGGCGCACCGTACGCCTACGGACGGCAGCGATTCCTTCCGTCCGGCCAAGTCGTCCTCAGAGGTCGAGCGAGTAGTCGATCCACTCCTCTCGCTTGGCCCCGACACGCTCGTAGACCCTCTGT
>DATACM010000404.1:0-8047 GCA_036259055.1 Acidimicrobiales bacterium
GCACGTCGAGGTGCCCGAAGCCGACCGCTTTGCGGTAGTGGGCGGGCTCGTCCACCGACATGCCCGGCGGGTTCCCGCCGACCCACGCCAGGACCATGACCGAGACCGCCGCCGCCAGCAGCAGCCCGGCGGCCGGCCTCCTCCATCGTCGCCGCGCCCGGCCGGGCCTGGTCCGCAGGTCCAGGTCCAGGTTCATGGCCGGCAAGTGTCGCACCGGAGGCACGTCGTAACATGGAGGACTCGCGGCGCACACCCGAGGGAAATATGAGGGACCTAGCGTCGCCGACGACCGCCAGCGGCGACGTGACGAGGAGGATGGCGATCGGTCGGTCCCGAGTGGCTGGGCTCTACGACCCCACCTTCGAGCACGACGGGTGCGGCGTGGCGTCGGTGGCCCATCTGTCGGGGGAGCCCTCTCACGAGACCGTCCGCCGGGCCCTCGTCGCCCTGGTCAACATGAGCCACCGCGGCGCCGAGGGCGCCGACGCCCGCACCGGCGATGGCGCCGGCATCCTGCTGCAGCTGCCCGACGAGCTGTTCCGCGCCGCGGTCGAGGGATTGCCGCCCGCGGGTCGGTACGGGGTGGCGACCTGCTTCCTGCCCCGGGACCGCGCCCGGCGGGAGGCGGTCGAGCATGCCCTGACCGATGCGGTCGAGGCCGAGGGCCAGTCGGTCGTCGCCTGGCGGGACGTGCCCGTCGCCGCCCGCCACCTGGGCGAGGCCGCCCGCCGCCGGGCCCCGGTCATCCGCCAGCTCTTCGTGGGCGCGGCCGAGGGGCTCGACCAGGACGCCTTCGAGCGCAAGCTCTACGTCGTCCGCCGCACGGCCGAGAAGAGGGGCGGGGCCGACGTGGTCGTTCCCAGCTTCTCGTCGAGGACCGTCGTCTACAAGGGCATGCTCGTCGCCCACCAGCTGGCCGGCTTCTACCCCGACCTCACCGACCCTCGCTGCCGCTCGGCCCTCGCCCTGGTGCACTCCCGCTTCTCCACCAACACCATGCCGAGCTGGGAGCTGGCCCATCCCTACCGCCGGCTCGCCCACAACGGCGAGGTGAACACCCTCCTCGGCAACGTCAACTGGATGCGGGCCCGCCAGGCGTGGCTTGCGTCGGAGCTGTTCGGCGACGACCTGGCCAAGGTGCTGCCCGTGCCGGCCGACCCAGACGGGTCGGACTCGGCCATCCTGGACAACGTCCTCGAGCTGCTGACGCTGGCCGGGCGGTCACTGCCCCACGCGGTGATGATGATGATCCCCGAGGCCTACGAGGGCCGCCACGACCTCCCGGAGGAGCTGCGCCACTTCTTCGCCTTCCACTCGTTCCTCATGGAGCCGTGGGACGGGCCGGCGTCGGTCAGCTTCACCGACGGGCGGGTCATCGGAGCCACCCTCGACCGCAACGGCCTGCGCCCGGGGCGGTGGGTCGTCACCGGAGACGGATGGGTGGTGGTCTCGTCGGAGGCGGGCGCCCTCCCCGTCGACCCGGCCACCGTGGTGCGCAAGGGCAGGCTCCGCCCCGGAAAGCTCTTCGTGGTCGACGTCGAGTCGGGCACGGTCTCGGCCGACGGGGACGCCGAGCTCGCCATCGCCCGCCGGCGGCCGTACGGCTCCTGGCTCGAACGGGGAGCGGTCCACCTCGACGACCTCCCGTCCGCCGAGGGGCCACCGGAGCCGTCCGACCTCCCCCTCCTCGACCGCCAGCTGGCCTTCGGCTACACCCGCGAGGACCTCGAGGTCGTCGTCGGCCCCATGGTCGACGCCGCCAAGGAGCCCACCGGGTCCATGGGCGACGACGCCGCCCTGGCCGTGCTCTCCGACCAGCGGCCGCCGCTCTTCCGCTACTTCAAGCAACGCTTCGCCCAGGTCACCAATCCCGCCATCGACCCCGAGCGGGAGAGCATCGTCATGAGCCTCACGACCCGGCTGGGCCCCATGGGCAACCTCTTGGAGGAGACCGCCGACCAGGCGCGCGCCGTCGTTCTCCCCGACCCCGTGCTCACCGACTTCCAGCTCTCCCGGCTCCGGCGCCTCTCCCGCCCGAACCTGGAAGCTGCCACCGTCGACTGCACCTGGCCGGTCACCGAGGGCGCCGACGGCCTGTCGGGCGCCTTGGAGCGCATCCGCCGGGAGGCGGCCGAGGCGGTGACCGGGGGAGCGGGGATCGTCGTGCTCTCCGACCGGGCCACCGGTCCCGAGCGGGTGCCCGTGCCGGCGCTCCTCGCCACCGGCGCGGTCCACCACCACCTCGTGGGCGAGGGCTGCCGGCTGGGCGCCGGGCTCGTCGTCGAGTCGGGCGAGCCTCGCGAGGTGCACCACATCGCCTGCCTCATCGGGTACGGCGCGGGAGCGGTCAACCCCTACCTGATGCTGGAGACCGTGCGCGACCTGGCAGCCGCCGGCGTCCTGGCCGACGGCTTCGGCCCGGCGGATGCCGAGCAGCGGGCGCTGAAGGCGATCGCCAAGGGGCTCCTCAAGATCATCTCCAAGATGGGCATCTCGACCATCCAGTCCTACTGCGGGGCGCAGATCTTCGAGGCGGTGGGGCTCGACCGCGAGCTGGTCGACGCCCACTTCACGGGGACGCCGTCGCGCATCGGCGGAGTGGGCCTCGACGTGCTCGGTGCCGAGGCCGTCGACCGGCACCGGCGCGCTTGGCCGACGACCCAGGGGCGGCTGCCCGACGGGGGCGTGCTCGCCTGGCGCCGCGACGGCGAGCGCCACATCTGGAACCCGACGACCGTCACCCTGCTCCAGGACGCCGTGCGCAACGGCGGGGGCCGCTCCGCCTTCACCGAGTACACCCGGGCGGTGGACGAGGACGCCGCCCGCCGCTGCACCCTCCGCGGCCTGCTCGAGCTGCGCACCTCCGACGAGCCCCTCCCCCTCGACGAGGTGGAGCCGGCGGCCGAGATCGTGCGCCACTTCGCCACCGGGGCCATGAGCCTGGGCTCGATCTCGCCCGAGGCCCACGAGACGCTGGCGGTGGCCATGAACCGCATCGGCGCCAAGTCGAACACCGGCGAGGGAGGCGAGGACCCCCGCCGCTGGGTGCCCGACCCCAACGGCGACTCCCGGCGGTCGGCCATCAAGCAGGTGGCGTCGGCCCGCTTCGGTGTGACCGTCGCCTACCTGGTGGAGGCCGACGAGCTGCAGATCAAGATCTGCCAGGGGTCCAAACCGGGCGAGGGCGGTCAGCTGCCGGGGCAGAAGGTGAGCGAGTACATCGCCCACCTTCGCCACTCCACCCCCGGGGTCGAGCTCATCTCCCCGCCCCCCCACCACGACATCTACTCCATCGAGGACCTCAAGCAGCTCATCTACGACCTGCGCTGCGCCAACCCGTCGGCCCGGGTCTCGGTGAAGCTGGCCGCCGAGGTCGGGGTGGGCACGGTGGCGGCGGGCGTGGCCAAGGCCGGCGCCGACCACGTCGTGATCGCCGGCCACGACGGCGGCACCGGGGCGTCGCCGGTGTCGTCCATCACCTCGGCGGGAGTTCCCTGGGAGCTGGGGCTGGCCGAGACCCAGCAGGTGCTGGTGGAGAACGACCTGCGGTCGCGCATCACCGTGCAGGCGGACGGCCAGATGAAGACGGGGCGCGACGTGGTCGTCGCCGCCCTCCTCGGCGCCGAGGAGATGGGCTTCTCGACGGCGCCGCTCATCGCCACCGGCTGCATCATGATGCGGGTCTGCCACCTCAACACCTGCCCGGTGGGCATCGCGACCCAGGACGACGAGCTCCGCCGCCGCTTCGCCGGCACGCCCGACCACGTGGTGACCTTCTTCTTCCTGCTCGCCCAGGAGGTCCGCACGATCATGGCCGGCCTGGGCGTGGGCTCCTTCGCCGATCTCGTCGGGCGGGCCGACCTGCTCGAGCCGGACGGCGCGGTGGACCACTGGAAGGCGCGAGGCGTCGACCTCTCCGACCTCCTGGTCGGCGCCAAGGCGCCTTCTGACGCGCCCCGCCGGCGCACCCGCGACCCCGAGCCCATCGTCGACGCATTCGACGTCGACCTCATGGCCGCCGTGCGGCCCGCCGTCGACCACGGCGTCGGCGTCCAACTCGTCCGCAAGGTGCGCAACGTGCACCGCACCGTCGGCGGCCTCCTCTCGGGGGAGATCGCCCGGGCCCGGGGCGACGGCGGCCTTCCCGCCGGCACGATCCGCATCCACCTCGAGGGCTCGGCCGGCCAGAGCCTCGCCGCCTGGCTGGCCCCGGGCGTGGAGATCACCGTGCGGGGCGAGGCCAACGACTATGTGGGCAAGGGCTTGTCGGGGGGAGTCGTCGCCGTCCGCCCGCCGGAGACGGCGTCCTTCGCCGCCGAGGACAACGTGATCGCCGGCAACACCGTCCTCTACGGCGCGACCGGGGGCAAGGCGTTCTTCCGGGGGCTGGTGGGCGAGCGCTTCGCGGTGCGCAACTCGGGCGCCTCGGCGGTGGCCGAGGGGGTGGGGGACCACGGCTGCGAGTACATGACCGGCGGCTGCGTGGTCGTGCTGGGCCCGACCGGGCGCAACTTCGCCGCCGGGATGAGCGGCGGCGAGGCCTACGTGCTCGACCGGGACGGGAGCTTCGCCGACCGCTGCAACCTCGACCTCGTCGACCTGGAGGACGTCGGCCCCGACGACGCCGCCGCCCTGCGCTCGCTGGTCGACGAGCACAGGGAGCGCACGGGGTCGGCGGTGGCCGAGCGGGTGCTCGAGCAATGGGAGGAGACCCTTCCCCTCTTCCGGAAGGTGATGCCTCGCGACTACAAGCGGGTCCTCGAGGAACGGGCGGCCCGGGCGGCGGACGGCGGCGGCGAGGACGGCGAGGCCACGCCGTCGCCGGCGGCGGCCGACAACGGACAGCCCACCACCTCGGGCCCCGTCGCCGTCGGGGCGACGGCGGACGCCTGACCGTGCCCGATCCCCGCGGCTTCCTCACCGTCGCCCGGGCCGCGAATCCCGAGCGCGACCCGCGCGAGCGGGTCGCCGACCACCGAGAGGTGTTCACCCTCCTGCCGTGGGACGACGTGCGCGAGCAGGCCCGGCGGTGCATGGGCTGCGGCATCCCTTTCTGCCACCACGGCTGCCCCCTGGGCAACCTCATCCCCGAGTGGAACGACCTGGTGCGGGCCGACCGCTGGCGGGAGGCCATCGACCGGCTCCATGCCACCAACAACTTCCCCGAGTTCACCGGCTACACCTGCCCGGCGCCGTGCGAGCCTGCCTGTGTGCTGGAGATCAACGACGACCCGGTGATGATCAAGCAGGTCGAGCTGGCCATCATCGAGCGGGCCTTCGAGGAGGGCTGGGTGCGGCCCCGGCCGCCGGAGACCCGCACCGGCCGGACGGTGGCGGTGGTCGGCTCGGGCCCGGCGGGGCTGGCCGCCGCCGCGCAGCTGAACTACGCCGGCCACCGCGCCGTCGTCTACGAGCGGGACGAGGCGGTGGGCGGGCTGCTGCGCTTCGGCATCCCCGACTTCAAGCTGGAGAAGCGGTTCGTCGAGCGGCGCGTGGCGCTCCTGGCCGCCGAGGGGGTGGAGTTCCGCTGCGGGGTCGACGTGGGCGTCGACCTCCCCGTCGACCGCCTCCGCCGCGACCACGACGCGGTGGTGCTGGCGCTGGGGTCACGACGGGCCCGCCCCCTCGACGTCCCCGGGGCCGACCTGGCGGGCGTCCACAAGGCGATGGACTACCTCTACCAACGCAACCGGGCGGTGGCCCGGGAAGAGGGCCACTTCGCCCCCGAGCCGGCAGAGCCCATCACCGCCGCCGGCAAGGACGTGGTGGTGATCGGCGGCGGGGACACCGCCGCCGACTGCATCGCCAGCGCCCACCGGGAGGCCGCCCGCAGCGTCGTGCAGATGGACCGCTACCCCCAGCCCCAGGGCACCCGGCCCCGGGAGATCACCAACTGGCCCCGCGTCCCCAAGCGGCTGCCCTCGACCTACGCCCTGGACGAGGGCGGCACCCGCACCTGGAGCGAGGGCGTGCAGGCTCTCACCGGCCAGGGTGGGCACGTGACCGCCGTGCACGGCTGCATGGTGAGCGGTCCCCCGGACTTCCACCCCCTCCCCGGCACCGAGCTCACCCGGCCCGCCGACCTGGTGCTCGTGGCCATCGGGTTCCTCTCGGTGGAGCCCATGCCGCTGCTCGAGGACCTGGCGGTGGCCCGCGACGAGCGCGGCAACGTCGACGCCCCTGGGTTCGCCACCGCGGTGCCGGGCGTATTCGCCGCCGGCGACGCCCGCCGCGGCCAGTCGCTGGTGGTCACGGCCATCGACGAAGGCCGCCGCTGCGCCGCCGCGGTGGACGCGTGGCTGCGGTCCTCGGCGCCATAGCCGCGACACCCCCGAGGCAGTACCATCGCCGCCGCAACGAAGTAGCGCTTGGGGACGCGGGGAGGCTTCGATGAGGCGAGTTGCGACCGTCTGTCTTGTCGTCGGCACGTTGATCCTGAGCGCTTGCGGCGGTGGCGACGAGGAGACGGCACCGACCACGACCGCCCCTCGGAAGCTGACCTCGAGGGAGGTTTTCGAGGCCGCCCGACCGAGCACCGTCGCCCTGTTCGCCAAGCGGGGCACGGCTGACGTCGGCGGCACGGGCGTCATCTTCGACGCCGCCAAGGGGCTGGTCCTCACCAACGCCCACGTGGTCTCGGGAACGGCTGCCCTCAAGGCGAGGATCAACGACCAGACCGAGGTCCCGGCGCGCATCCTCGCCACCGCGCCGTGCGAGGACCTTGCGGTCGTGCAGCTGGCGACCGTGCCGCCCGACCTCAAAGCCGTCCCCTTCGGGACGAGCGCGGCGGTGCAGAACCAGGACGAGGTGGTGGCGCTGGGCTACCCGACATCGTTCTCGAACCCCGCCGAGCAGAAGCTGGTCTCGACGTCGGGCACCGTGCAGTCCCCCAACGTCGCCGCCGAGCCCGACCCGTCGCTGCCCCGGTTCCCTTCGGCCATCCAGCACTCGGCGACCATCAACCCCGGCAACTCCGGTGGCCCGCTGCTCAACGACCGGGCTGAGCTCATCGGGATCAACACCCTGCGCAACATCGGCACACGCCAGCAGCCGATCCAAGGGCAGTACTACGCGATCGCCATCGACCACATCAAGCCCCTCCTGCCCGACCTGACCGCGGGCAGGAGCCAGGCCGACCCCGGTTGGAACATCGCGCCCTTCTCCCAGGTACCGCTGGCCGACGTCTTCGAGGCCACGGGGTACGGGACCCGGTCCGAGGGTGTGGAGGCGGACCGGCTCCTCGCCGCCAACGACATCGACGGGATCTTCGTGTTCGGGGCCACTCCGGACTCCCCCGCCGACGAGGCCAACATCGAGCTGGGCGACCTCATCGAGCGGATCAACAACGTGCCGGTGACCACGGTCAAGGAGGTCTGCGACATCCTGCAGTCCGCCTCCCCTGGGCAGACGCTCGAGGTGAGGGGCCGCTACCTCACCAATGAGGGCCCCGAGCAGGACTTCGGCGACCCCTGGAGGACCGAGCTGACGCTCTAGACGCTACGCCTCCGACCGCGGGTCTAACCGGGAAAGCGTGGTCGTCTCCGCCCAGCTGGTCGAGAGATTCCTCCCGACGATGTCCTTGCGAGCGTCAGCGGGCGACCGTGGGCGTCGGTGAAGAACAAGCGGTAGAGCATGTTCGTCTTGGACGGTGACTCGTCGACGAAGAGGTTGAAGTCGCCCCGCTCGACCTGACGCCTCCCACCCAGGCGGCTGCTGCGCACCCAGCCCCGGGCCAGGTGGTACGGCCCCGAGCCGTCGGTATGTCGGTCCTCCTCCCCCTCACCGGCCGCCGCGCGCCACCCTAGGAGGGTCGTACCTCCGCCGGAAGGGAGACCCGCGCATGAGCGCCAAGCCCGTCGCCCAGAAGCTGCTCATCAAACCCGGGGCGGCCGTCTGGTCGTCGCATCCCGATCGACTCGACCTGCTCGGCCCGCTCCCCGACGAAGTCCGTGTGGTCGACGCGCTGGAAGACGCGACCGTCGCCCTGGTGTTCGCCGACGACGCCGAGTCGCTGCGCAAGACCCTCGACCCCGCAGGCGAGCGCCTC
>DATACM010000405.1:0-5243 GCA_036259055.1 Acidimicrobiales bacterium
ACGATCCCGACCTGATCGACGAGCTCGTCAACGTGGGCTGCGAGAGACCTCGCCCAGCATCGTGCGATGGACCACGACCCAGGGCGCACGACGACCGGGCCATCGCCATCGCGCTGGCTGCCTGCCTGCTCGACATGCCGACTGCCGGAAGATCGGCCGTGGTGACGAGCTACGGCGACTCCCGAGAAGCGTTCGACCGCCGTATGCACGCGTGGGTTATGCGGAACTGCCTACCGTGACGGGGAGAAGCCTCTTGGACAACGGGCTGATGGGGATGTCCAGCGACGGCGGTTTGCGAGCTCTTCGGACTCATCAGACGTCTTTATTGACGAACCTCAATAGCCGTGCTTGGCTACTCACCGGTTGTCGAAATTCACAGCGGCGGGGGACGTCGCACTCTTCAGGAGGCCATGAGATTCCATGAAGCGGCTACGGCGTTCGCTCGCGCTCGTCGCAACCCTGGGTTCCGTCTGCTTCGGGATGGCGGCCCTCTCCACCAGCCCGGCCTCGGCCACCCACATCGGATGCGGCGCGGTGATCACCCAGAGCACCCGGCTCCACAACGATGTCGGCCCCTGCAACAGTGGGAATGGGCTCATCGTCAGGGGCAGCAACATCACCCTCGATCTTGGCGGTCACCGGGTCTTCTCCAACGCGCCGCTCCCCCGGATGCAACCCACGGGCAACCCGTCCAGCCCCTTCGCGCCACTGGACGTGGTGGGGATCCTGCTCGACAGGGCGACCAATGTCACCGTCACCAACGGCACGGTTCACGGGTTCTCGGCGGGGGTCTCCATTGACTTCGGCGGGAACAACCGCGTCAACCGCATCACCGCCCGTGACAACCAGGGCGCCTGCATTGGTGAGGACTTCACGACCCAGGCGGTGGGCAACTTCGGCGACGGAATCGTCCTCTTCTCGTCGACCAACAACCGCATCGAGAACAACAACGTCCTCCGTAACGGGCCCTTCAGCGGCATCTCCATCGTCGCCAACACCCGCCTCATCAACCGCATCGTTGGGCCAGCGCCCACGGGCAACCTGGTCCGCAACAACAACATCGACCAGAACACCGGTTGCTTCGCCGACATCGGCCTCCGCATCGAGGGGCCGGGGGCGAGCAACAACGTCGTCACCGGCAACCGGGTGAGCCGCTCCTTCCAGGAAGGCATCTCGATCAACAGCGTCAACAACATCGACATCAGAGGCCTCGTCGCCAACCCGCCCACCTGCCAGCTTCGGGGCTTCGCGGGCTTCCCGCCAGTGGCACGTCCCGACCTGCCGGAGTGCCCGGGGTACCGGGGCGCGGAGATGAGCGTCCCCAACAGCAACAACATCGTCTCCAACAACCAGGTGGTCAACAACGGCTTCGGGGGAGCGCAAAACCCGCCGAGGGGCGACGTGCAGCCCACCAGCCTGCAGACCGCTTCGGGTATTGCGGCCATCTCGTTCTGCGTGGGCTCCCAGGCCATCGGCGCCCACGCCGTGCACGGCACCGGCAACGTCATCCGGAACAACCTCTCGACCGGCAACGCCGGCAACGGGATCTGGGTGGGAGGCTGCCCGTCGCAGAGCGCCCCGTTCGCGCCGACCGTCGGTTTCACCAACACCCAGGTCCTCAACAACCTGGCGAATCGGAACAACGCCAGGGGGTGCGGCCTGACGCTGCCAGCGCCGCCCGGATGCGGCACCCGCCCCAACACCCCCAGCTTCGACCTTCTCGACACCACTGGCGTCATCACCTGTCCGTCGACGACCGCATCGACTCAGGCCATCTGTGCCACATTGGGTTTCGCGGCACCGCCCGGCGGCAGTACTCAGTTCCTCGGAACCCGAGCCGTCATTCCGGGGGGCGCCGCCTGTGACAACAACTTCTGGTTCGGCAACAGATACGGCACCGCCTTCCCACCCTGCACCACCAACGGCGGGCAGCCGATCACCTCCGGCAACCCGGCGCCGACGGCTCGTGCGTTCCTATCGGCGGCGCCCGTCGACGACGCACCGACGGCTGGATCGTCCTCAGTGACGGTGACCAGGCAGGTGGCGTCGTTGGTCGAGCGTGGCCATCGCTCGCCGGGGCTATAGGGAGGCCGAGCGCTAGCGGGGCCCGGCGCCGAGTAGGGGCTTCGCCGGGATGTCCGGTCCCGCGAGCTGCTCCCCTCCAGCGCGGCCACGGTATCCAGGGCGGTCTCCGGTCCCTTCTTGGCAGGTCTCGCCTTCCTCGACCGAGGGCCCGGCTGGTCTGCAGCGGGCGACATGGTCCCCACGAGCGATGCGCCAGCGGCCATCGGCCGGATCCACCTTCCCTGCGCGTCGGCCGTCGCTATCGAAGGAGACACAGACTCCGATGAACCGCCAGTCATCGATGAGCGCAAGGCGGGCGTGGTCGAACCCCCGCTCATGGCCCCGGAGCAGGGCCGTCACGCTCAATCGTCGAGTGCAAAGAGCTACGTGTTGGATCGCCGCGTTGAGCATCCTCGGCGTCGCGCCGCTTCGGGCCGAAGCCGCCCAGCGGCCACGAAAAGCGAATGTCGTCCTCACGTGGAACGACGCCTTCCTAGAGGGCGTGCGGCGTTCGACGCTGGGCCCCCCGACGGTCTCTCGAGCGCTCGCCATCGCGCATACCTGCATCTATGACGCCTGGGCCGCCTACGACAGGGTGGCGGTGGGCACGCAGCTCGGAGGGTCACTGCGAAGACCACCCCGGGAGCGCATCCCGGCCAACGTGGAGAAGGCAGTCAGCTTCGCCGCCTACCGCGCCGCCGCGGATCTGTTTCCCGAGAGCCGAGCAGGAGTGTTCGACCCGCTCATGGTCCGCCTGGGGTACGACCCGAGGGACACCTCGCTCGACGTGTCGACCCCCGCCGGGGTCGGCAACCGGGCCTGCGCCGCCGTCCTGGAGTTCCGTCACCACGACGGCGCCAATCAGCTTGGTGACCATCCGACTGGCCGCTCGGGCGTGGCGTACTCGGACTACACGGGCTACCTACCTGCTAACGACCCCATGGACCTGTCGGCGCCGTTCGACCCATCGACGGTGCGCGACCCGAGCCGGTGGCAACCTCTGCGCTACACAAACGCCAGCGGCAGCGTGGTGACGCAGAGCTTCGTGGGCCCCTTCTGGAACCGGGTTGTCGGATTCGCCCTTCCGTCCAACTCCGAGCTCCGCTCGAGCACCGGGCCGGCCGTCTTCGGCTCGGCCGAGTACGAGGAGCAGGCGCGGAACCTCCTGGAGGTCAGCGCCCGACTCACCGACAGGGAGAAGGTGATCGCGGAGTACTGGGCCGACGGGCCGCGGACCGAGCTTCCCCCCGGACACTGGAACCTCTTCGCCCAGTACGTGTCGCTGCGTGACGACCACGGGACCGGTCCGGCCGGTGTCGAGGCCGACGTGAAGATGTTCTTCGCCCTCAACAACGCCTTGTTCGACGCGGGGATCGTGGCGTGGGACAACAAGATCGCGTTCGACTCCGTTCGTCCGGTCACGGCCATCCGCTACCTGTTCCGCGGCCAGAAGGTCTCAGCCTGGGGCGGTCCCTATCAGGGCACGGCGACGATCGACGGCGAGGCCTGGACCCCCTATCAACCCACCACGTTTCCCACTCCTCCTTTCGGTGAGTACTCCTCTGGTCACAGCAACTTCAGCGCCGCCGGGGCGGAGATCCTCCGGCTCGCCACCGGCAGCGACCGCTTCGGTCTGTCCGTGACGGTTCCCGCTGGGCGATCCAGAGTCGAACCCGGGGCGGTGCCCGCCGCTGACGTGACTCTTGAGTGGGGGACCTTCAAAGAAGCCGCCGACGAGGCCGGCGTCTCCCGCCGTTATGGGGGCATCCACTTCGCCCAGGGCGATGAGGAGGGCCGGGCCACAGGGCGCCAGTGCGCCGGCGTGGCGTGGGCCAAGGCACAGGCTCTCTTTGAGGGCAAGGGGTAGGGGACTCGCCAGGTCCGTGGCGGCATGCGCCGCACTTAGCCTCATAGACAGCGTTTTGCGGCATCCGCGGCCCATGTTGCGCCGCTGGTGAGCGCCCAGGTACGGCGTTCCGGCACGCGAGCTCGTCCGGCCCTCTCGGCAGTCAGTGTCTGCCGGCCTCGGCTGCCGAGCGCGGTTTGGTCGCAGGCATCTTGCTCCCCGAGTCACACGGCGCCGCGCCCCGGATCGAGGCTCTCGCACGCACACGGCCTGGGCCTCAACCCCGCCAACGGGGATCTGTACGCGGCGGCGCGCACTTTGGGCTGTTCCGGGTTCCGGTCAGCGGAGCGCCCGACTGGGTGGGGGAGAGCCTCCAAACGACGTGGCGTTCGGGGACGCGCCGGCGCGACGACAACCGTCTCGACGTCGCGATGCAGCTCGCCACCGTGCGCTTCCTGGGGACGTTCCTGTCCGATCCTGCCGAAGTGCCCCCGGCGCAGTCCGCCACGTCGGCGAAGCGGTCCGGGGGCTCAAGCTCTACCGATGACGCCGAAGTCCGCTGACTCCGCCGCCTCCGGCACGCTCAACCAGCGCTCGCTCGTCGTCTTCGGCATGAGCCGAAGCGTAGGACTGAGCCATGCCGCACCTTGGTCAGGCGACTAGCCGTGGCGCCCCTCGATTGCCGCAGGCGCCATAGCGTCGGCCAACGTGAGCGCCTACGAGTTCAAGGTCGTCCGAGTGGTGACCACGGCCGAGGTCGACCTTGAACAGCAGCTGAACGCCTACGGTGAACAAGGGTTTGCGGTCGTTGGCGTTGCGGAGTACTCCGGGCAGTCAATGATCATCCTCCAGCGGGCGGTGACACATCACCCTGAGGACGAGCGCCCGACGCAGGTCCCGAGAAGCATTCGCTAGGCCATCACCCGGACCTCAACTCGGGTGAGCGCGTCTCGACGCCCGAATAGATCGCGTAGGTCGCGGTCAGGGGGCTGGGCGCCCGGGACCGGTCCCGGGGGCGGGTTGCGACCTCAGCCCGCCCTTGGCCGCGCACAAGAGTGCGCCTCCGCGGGTCGGAGGACGCACCGAGGAGAGTGCCGATCCGCTAGGTCGGCGGCTCGATCTGAAGCGCTACCTCGTAGGTGCCGACACTGTCGATGGAGAGACCCGCGCCCCCTGCAGCCTCTTGGCGGAACTGACTCGCCCGCTCGGCGCTCGCCTCCACCGTCTGCTCGGTTGACCACAGGGTGATCGTCATGACGCGGCCTCCGCGTCGGTCGACCAGCAGGAAGGCGCCCTCGAAGCCGTCGAGCTGCCGTAGGGCATCCGTCGTGCC
>DATACM010000406.1:0-4699 GCA_036259055.1 Acidimicrobiales bacterium
GGCACGACGGATGCCCTACGGCAGCTCGACGGCTTCGAGGGCGCCTTCCTGCTGGTCGACCGACGCGGAGGCCGCGTCATGACGATCACCCTGTGGTCAACCGAGCAGACGGTGGAGGCGAGCGCCGAGCGGGCGAGTCAGATCCGCCAAGAGGCTGCAGGGGGCGCGGGTCTCTCCATCGATAGTGTCGCCACGTACGAGGTAGCGCTTCACATCGAGGCATCGAGCTAGCGGATCGGCATGAAGGATCGGCGATCGACCAAACAGGAGATCGCGGTGCTGGGGTCGCACGCACGAGCGCTCCTGGCCGCCGCCGCCGTCGCCTACGTGCTCACTGGCCTTCCGTTGTTCCTAGCCCCGGGTTGGGCGTCGGAGAATTTCGCCTGGAGGGTGTCACCGTTTGTGGCGATGACCGCCGGGGCCTGGTGCATTGGTACCGCCGCTTTCACCCTCTACGCGATCCACCGGCGACGATGGAGCGCCGTCCGGCCGTGCGTGGTCTACACCTTTGCCTTTGGCGTCTCGCAAATGGCGGTGGCGCTGTACGAGCGGGAGCGCCTGCGCACCGGTGAGATGCTGACCTGGCCGTACCTGGTCGCGCTCGGGCTGTCAATCGTCGGAGGGGGGATGGCCCTCCTGCGGGGTCGCCCGCAGCTGCAACCCGACCGCGGCGAGGGTCTGCAAGTCACGCGCTTCTTGCGCTTCCTCATGATCAGTTTCGTCGTCTTCGTGTTCCTTCTCGCTGCAGTGGCGTTCGCGGCACCGACCCGAGCGACCAACGGCGCCGTCTTCCCCGAGCCGCTCTCCCTGTTCTCGCTCCGAGCCTTCGGCGTCTTCTATCTCTCCCTTGGGATCGGGATGCTCATCCTGATCGCTGATCGTTCGGCCGACGCCTTCCTTCTCTACATGCGCCCCGGCCTGGCGCTCGTGGTCCTCATCCTCGTGGCGACCGCCGCCTACGCCGGCTCGTTCGACCTGTCCGCTCATCCCGTGCAGTTTCTCTATCCCCTCGCGTACGTGGTCGCACTGGTTGGTGCTCTGGGCAGCCTGTGGTGGGAGCGCCAGCGACGCTTCCGTTCGGACCAAGCCGTCTCGAGCTAGCGATAGCTGCGACCCGCATCCGCAGGAGTTCTTGTGGTCCCGGGGCCGAGGCTTTGGTCGCATCGATCTGCGCATTGTCCTTTCCGCCCCTTTCCCAACGTGCCGGGGGAGGCCGGACCGGCCTGCCCGTCGTCCCACGATGTTCCTACTTTGGGGGCGGAGCGCGATCGGCCGCGGCTGACCGACGAGGACGGAGCGTGCTGCGGGCCACTCCGTCGATGCTCTCAACGGAGCGGTGACAATCAAGACTGCGACGGCGGACAGAGCGACCACGAAAACGGTCGGGCGCCGGTCACGTGTCAAGCTGCCGGGCCAGGGGGGGCTGGCCGCGGGCGCCCGCGATGAGACGGATGTCACTTACCTTTGTGGGCTCGCCCGGAACGAGAACAGGCAACCCCACTGTTGAAGAAGCGGAGGGAGGTTGGCGCGTCCGACAGCACACCCAGACGCAGCGACCTCACTTCGCGCGCTCGAGCACTGCACACGGAGGAGCACGATCTCAGCAGCACGTCCCGCCCGTCGCCTCGTCTTCGCCCTGGCTGGGCTGGTGCTCGTCGTAGGTACGGGCGGAGCAGCCGGAGCCCAGAGCGCCGCGGGCACCGAGGCGCCGGTGATCGGTGCGGCACGGGGTCGTCCGGTCGAGGGGCAGTACATCGTGGTCTTCCGGCGGGGAACGCCCACCGGGGACCTGCGGTCCGCTCGCGACGAGGCACGTAGCCACGGCGCCCGCGTCCACCACGACTACCGGCACGCTCTGGCCGGGTTCACCGCCAGCCTCTCCGCCCAGGCGCTCGACCGCCTCCGCCGCCACCCGAGAGTGGAGTTCATCGAGCAGGACGTCGTCGTCACCGCGTCCCAGGTCCAGACCGCGTCCCCCTGGGGGCTCGACCGCATCGACCAGCGCGCACTGCCCCTCGGCCAGACGTACACCTACAACTCGACCGGTGCGGGCGTGAAGGCCTACGTCATCGACACCGGTATCAACACCGGGCACGCCGAGTTCGCGGGCCGGACGGCCGGGGGCTGGACCGCCGTCGCCGACGGGCGCGGGGTGGAGGACTGCCATGGCCACGGCACCCACGTCGCTGGCACCGTCGGCGGCACCACGTGGGGCGTGGCCAAGCAGGTCTCGCTGGTCCCCGTCCGAGTGCTCGACTGCACGGGCGAGGGAACGAGCTCTGCGGTTATCGCCGGCATCGACTGGATCACCGCCGACCACGGCGCCGGGCAGCCCGCAGTGGCCAACATCAGCCTGGGCGGATCGCCGTCCTGGGCCCTCGATACGGCCGTCCGCAACTCGGTCCTCGACGGCGTGACGTACACGGTGGCCGCGGGCAACGACAACCTCGACGCCTGCGGCTTCTCGCCCGGGAGGGTGGCCGAGGCCATCACCGTGGGGGCGACGACGTCAGCGGACGCCCGGTCGTCGTTCTCAAACTACGGCCAGTGCCTCGACCTGTTCGCCCCCGGCTCCACGATCACCTCGGCGTGGCACACGAGCAGCACCGCGGCAGCGACTGGCAGCGGCACGTCGATGGCGGCCCCCCACGCCGCCGGTGTGGCCGCCCTCTACCTTCAGAGGGCGCCGTCGGCGACGCCGGCCACGGTCGCCGACGCGATCGTCGCCGACGCGACGGCCAACGCCGTCTCCGGCGCGGGGCCAGGATCGCCCAACCGGCTGCTGTACTCGCTGCTCGGCGCGGCGGCACCGTCGTCCACCACGGGCTGCTCGCTGCCCGAGTCCTACACGGGCTCGCTGAGAGCCACGGGTGACGCGGCGTACCAGCCCAGCGCCGGCTGGAACTACTACTACGCCGGCGCCGGCACCCACACGGGCTGCCTGCGCGGCCCCGTGGATGCCGCGTTCAACCTCTACCTGCTGCGGTGGAGCGGGGCCTCGTGGACCACCGTGGCGCAGGGCACCAGGAGGGGGTCGAGCGAGGACGTCGCCTACACCGGGGCCGCCGGCTACTACACCTGGCGGGTCGAGTCCGCCGGCGGGTCGGGGAGCTACACGTTCGGGCTCCGACGTCCCTAAGCCACGCGGCCCAATGACGCTCAGGCCCCGGAAGTACGGCTGGGGGACCTCGGGGACGCCACCGTGCCGTCGGGGCGGCGGTGGGTCCCCACCATCGCCACCGACACCGGGGGACGGCCAGCGCCATACACCCGCGCCAGCGGGAGCGGATCGGGCCCGTTTCCGAGGGATGTTCGTGTCGGCCAGGGCGGCGGTGACCGGGTTGGCCGCCGGCGCGGCGGCGGACGCCAGCTCGCCGTAGGCCTTGGCCACCAACGGCTGGGGCCCGCTCGAGGAACTCGACCCTTACTCGGGCTACGCCGTGGGCCTCCCCGACCGCTGCCGGAAGCCCGCCTGGTGGTGGATCACTTCCACGCCGCGCGCTTGGCCAACCAGGCCCTCGACGAGGTGCGCCGGCGGGTCCAGCAAGGGACGCTCGGCGACCGGGCGCTAGAACAACCTGAAGGCAGAGGAGCGCCGGTTGCAGCCGTGGTCAGCGACGTCGAGGCCGGCATCGCCACGGCCCACGGCCCATCGAGGGCGGCATGAGCGTCCGGAGCCCTCAGGGGAAGGTTGGTTTCCCGGGTTGGTACAGCCAGCGCTGGAAGAGGTTGTCGAGCTGGCAGCCCGAGATCCTCTCGGCCAGGTCGACGAACTGCTGGGTGGTGCCGTGGCCGTAGCGATGCTCGTTGGCCCAATCCCGCAGGATGTTGAAGAAGAGGCGGCTGCCCACTGTGGTCCGTAGGGCGTGCAGAGTCATGGCGCCCCGCAGGTAGACCGCGGGGTGGAAGAGGCGGGCGGCGCCGGGGTCACCGGGGCGCACCTGCCAGAAGGGCTGGTCTGCGGCGATCGCGTACCACGAGTTGAATTGCTGGTCGGCGGTCGTTCCGCCGCTGCGCTCGGTCCACAGCCACTCCGCATAGGTCGCGAAGCCCTCGTTGAGCCAGATGTCGCGCCACACCGTCGGGGTCACCGAGTCGCCGAACCACTGATGGGCGAGCTCGTGCACGACGAGGATCGTGTCCGGCGGGTATGGATAGATCGGCTTGGTCTGCGTCTCGAGGGCGTAGCCGACGGAGCGGGCGTTGTCGACGACGCCGCCGGTGACCGAGAAGGGATAGGGCCCGAAGATGGTGCTCAACGACGACACGATGTTGTAGGTCTGCTGCACGGGGCCGTTAGCCGCCGAGGCCACGTTGGGGTCGATGGCGATGTAGTTCACGCCGAGCGCGGTGCGGGTAGCGCTGAAGCTGAAACGGCCGAGGGTGGCGGTGGCCAGGTAGTTGGCCATGGGCTCGGTGGAGTCCCAGTGGAAGGTCGTCTGGCCACCGGCCGACACCCGGGAGACCATGTAGCCGTTGGCCATCACCGTCGTGCCGTCGGGAACGGTCACCCTGAAGGTGTGGGTGGCCTTGTCGAGGAGGTTGTGGTTGCCGGGGAACCACGTCATCGCCCCCTGCGGGGCCCCGCCACGTAGGCGCCGTCGTCGGTGACGATCCACCCGTCGCGGGAGAGGTCGGGGTCGACCACGTGGGTCGGGCTGCCGTCGTAGCCGACCGACACGGTGAACGACCGCCCGTT
>DATACM010000407.1:0-7941 GCA_036259055.1 Acidimicrobiales bacterium
TGCTGGTCACCTTCGTCAACTGGTACTGGGCCAAGGCGCGGGGGCCGGTCGCCGGAAACGACCCGTGGAAGGGCGAGACGCTCGAGTGGTACACGTCCTCGCCGCCGGCCCACTACAACTTCGTCACCGTCCCGACCGTCAAGTCCCGGGAGCCGATGTGGGACCAACCGGAGCTGGCTGAGGGCTTCCAGGCACCGCCCGACGGCGGACGCCCGCTCACCGGCGGGCACCTCACCTTGTCGACCAGCATGCTCGACGCCCGACCACAGGCGGTCGTGCACATGCCCCACGCCACGCCCTGGCCGTTCAACCTGGCGGTCGCCATGACGGTCCTGTTCTTCTTCCTGCTCATGGAGTGGTACATCCTCGCCGTCCTCGCCGCCGTCGCCTGCGTCATGGCCATGGTGGGCTGGTACTGGCCCCGCAACCAGACACAGGAAACCTGATGGCGGGGGACACGCACGAGCTCACCATCGCCGAGACGGGCGTCCCGGGAGAGGTCTTCCCGGAGACGGCGACCGGACCGAGGTCGTTCGGGTGGTGGGGGATGGTGTGGCTGATCGCCACCGAGGCGACGCTGTTCGCCATCCTCCTCGCCAGCTACTTCTACCTCCGGTTCCGCACCGGGGTGGAGTGGCCTCCGGAGCACATCCACCCGCCGAAGCTCGAGCTACCTCTCATCATGACGGCGATCCTCTGGTCGTCCAGCTACCCGGTGCACCTCGCCGAGAAGGGCATCGAGAAGGGCAACCAGCGCCGGCTCAAATGGGGCCTGGCGGCGGGGTGGCTGCTCGGGGCCATCTTCCTCTTCATCACCCTCGCCTTCGAGTGGCCGGAGACGCTGCACGAGTTCACCCCCCGCACGAACGCCTACGGGTCGATGTTCTTCACCATCACCGGGTTCCACGCCAGCCACGTCGTCGTCGGGCTGTCGGTGAGCCTTTTCACGCAGTTCCGCGCCTGGCAGGGAGCGTTCGACGAGAGACGCCACGTGTCGGTCCAGAACTTCGCCATGTACTGGCACTTCGTCGACATCGTGTGGTTGTTCGTGCTCGTGTCCGTCTACCTCTCACCGCACCTCTGATGGCCGCCAACGACGTGGAAGAAGCCGAGGAAGCCGAGGCCCTCGAGGAGGCGTCGGTCGACATCAGCAAGGACGAGGGACGCCGCTCGCTCAAGCTGTGGTTCGCGGTCCTGGGAAGCCCTATCGCCTGGGCCGGCCACCTGGGCGGCAACTACTCGCTGGAGGAGTGGTTCGCCTGCTCGAGAGGCACCAAGAAGCAAGGTGAGCTCCTGGGCCTCAGCCTCGACACCGCGGTGGTCCTCCTCAACACCGCCATGCTGGCGGTGGCGGCGCTGTCGGGGCTGGCCGCCTTGAGCTGCTGGAGGAGCCTTCGGGCGCGGCGCGGCGGCGAGGGCGACGAAGGGGGTGGGGCGGACGACGAGGGAGGCGACGAGCAACAAGAGCGGGCCCGCTGGATGGCGTTCGCGGGCATGGTCGAGGGGACCATGTTCACAGGCATCATCCTCCTCGGCTACCTGCCCGCGCTCATGCTCGGCGTCTGCGAGACGTCGCCGTGATCCTCGCCGACGGGGTCGTGGCCCCCGGCGAGCTGGGCGGGGCGTGGACGTTCGACCCGGCGCTCGTCACCGGGCTGCTGCTCACCGCGGGCGTCTACGTCCGAGGGGTCGTCCGGCTGGGCCGGAGGATCACGGGTGTCGACCGGGCCGTCCGCGCCGCCTCGTTCTCGGCCGGGCTGGTGGTGGTGGCGGTCGCCCTCGTCTCCCCGCTGGACGCGCTGGCCTCCACCCTGTTCTCCGCCCACATGGTGCAACACCTCCTGCTCATGCTCGTGGCGGCCCCGCTCCTCGTGTACGCCCGGCCCACCGCCGCCCTCGTCGCCGGCCTGCCGGCGGGGGGACGGGACGCCGCCCGCGCCGCCGGCTCTGGTCCCCTGCGGGGGATCGGCCGGGCCCTGACCCGTCCGTTCGTCGTGTGGGCGCTCGGAGCGCTGGCCCTGTGGGCCTGGCACATGCCGTCGCTCTACGAGGCGGCCCTCGACCACCACGTGCTGCACGTGGCCGAGCACGCCAGCTTCCTCGGCACCGCCCTCTTGTTCTGGGGCGTGGTGCTCTCGAGCGGGGCGCGGCGGGGCGCGGCCCGTCCGGTCGCCGCCCTCTTGGTGTTCGCCGCCGGCGTGCAGGGCACGGCCCTGGGCGCCGTCCTGATCTTCGCGTCGACGCCGCTGTACCCGGCGCACGACGCCGGCGCCGCCCTCTGGAGCCGATCACCGCTCGCCGACCAGCAGCTGGCCGGTGCCTTCATGTGGGGGATACCCGCCGTCGTGTACGTGGTGACGGTCGGGTGGCTCTTGTTCCGCTGGTTCGCGGAGATGGACGAGGAGCCCGCTCCCGACGGGCTGCTCGTGGCGACGGGGGAGGGGCTGTGAGGAGGGCGCTCGCTCCGCTGCTGCTCGGTGTGGGCGCGTCGGTCGCCGCCTGCGGCTACTTCCAGGGCGACGTCGGCCCCTACCGGACGCCGGCGTACTACGAGCCGGCGCAGGCGGCGACGGGGGCGGGTCCGGTTGACCAGGGCCGGCAGCTCTACCTCAGGGACTGCGCGCACTGCCACGGCGCCGACGGCAAGGGGACGGAACGGGGACCGGACCTCACGGTGGGCACGAACGGGCCGGCCCTCACCGACTTCGTCCTGCGCACCGGGAGGATGCCGGTCGAGGAGCCCCCCGAGCAGATGAGGGCCCGAGAGCCGGTGTACGCGGAGGGCCAGATCGCGGCCATCGTGGAGTACGTCAAGAACGAGTTCCAACCACCCGGGCCGGAGATCCCCCACATCGACCCCGGGCACGGCGACCTGGCCGAGGGCCAGCAGGTGTACGCCGAGCACTGCGCGGCGTGCCACGCCACCACGGGGATCGGAGGCGCCCTGTTGGTCCATCCCCGCCAGGGGGAGTCCAAGACGAGGGGGATCGTGATCCCGGACTTCGAGCACTCGGACGCGCTGGCGGTGGCCGAGGCAGTCCGCACGGGGCCGGGGAGCATGCCCGTCTTCGGGCCCCGGGCCATCTCCGACGAGCAGCTGAACGCCCTGGTCGCCTACACCGAGTACCTCAAGGACCCCGTCGACGAGGGAGGGGCCCCCATTGGTAGGGTCGGTCCCGTCGTGGAGGGGGCGGTGGGGTGGCTCGTCGGGCTCGGCGTCCTCATGCTGTTCATCCGGTGGGTCGGCACCAAGGCGGGGGAGCAGCCGTGAAGACGGCGACGGAGCGGGACGGCACCGGCGCCATCGTCGCCGCCCTCGTCGTCGCCACCCTGTCGGCGATCGCCGTCACCGTCGTCTACGCCTTCGGCGGCCAACCACAGCTGGAAGGCGCCCTCCTGGGCCTCGCCCTCGGCGGCGTGGCCCTGGCCCTCATCCTGTTCGCCCGGCGGCTGCTGCCGCACGGCCACTTCGTGCAGGTCCGCGACGAGCACCCGGAGGCGGCGGCCGAGCGCGCAGGCGTCGCCTCCGCCTTCCAGGCCGGTGCCGAGCCGATCGAACGGAGGAGCCTGCTCGCCAAGATGTTCGGGGTGTCCGTGGCCGCGCTGGGGCTGGCCGCCCTCTTCCCGATCCGCTCCCTGGGAACCCGCCCAGGACGGACCCTTGCCCACACGGAGTGGAAGCGGGGGACCCGCGTGGTGACCCCGGACGGCGAGACGGTTCGCCTGGAGGACGTCGAGGTCGACACCGTCCTGACGGTGTTCCCCGAGGACCACCCCGACGCGGCGGACTCCCAGACCCTCCTCATCCGCGTGCCTCCGAACGTCGACATGCCCGGTCCGGCCGGCTGGACGGTCGGCGGCGTCGTGGCCTTCTCCAAGATCTGCACCCACGCCGGGTGCCCGGTGGGGCTGTACCAGGCGTCCACCCAGGAGCTGTTCTGCCCCTGCCACCAGTCGACGTTCTCGGTGCCCGAGGGCGCCAAGCCGACCTTCGGGCCGGCGACCCGGCGTCTTCCCCAACTGCCCATTGGCGTGGACGCCGAGGGGTTCGTCGTCGCCCTGGGCGACTTCGAGGAACCCGTCGGCCCCGGATACTGGGGCAGGCCCAGTGATTAACCGCATCTCCCGGTGGGTCGACGACCGGCTCGGCGCAGCGTCGTTCACCCGCCACGCGCTGAACAAGGTCTTTCCCGACCACTGGTCGTTCATGCTGGGCGAGGTCGCCCTCTACTCCTTCGTCGTCCTTCTCCTGACCGGGGTCTTCCTCACCTTCTTCTTCGACCCGAGCCTGGCCAAGACCACCTACGAGGGGTCGTACGAGGCGATGAAGGGCGTGGAGATGTCGGAGGCCTTCCGCTCCACGCTCGAGCTCAGCTTCGACGTGCGGGCCGGGCTGGTCATGCGGCAGGCGCACCACTGGGCGGCGATCGTCTTCATCGCCGCCCTCGTGATCCACCTGCTGCGCGTGTTCTTCACCGGCGCCTTCCGCCGTCCTCGCGAGCTCAACTGGATCGTCGGCGTGACGCTGTTCATCCTCGCCTTCTTCAACGGGTTCACCGGGTACTCGCTGCCGGACGACCTCCTGTCGGGCACCGGCCTGCGCATCGCCTACTCGATCGCCCTCTCGGTTCCCCTGGTCGGGACCTGGCTGGCGTTCCTCATCTTCGGGGGTGAGTTCCCGGCCCACGAGATCATCCCCCGGCTGTTCGTGACCCACGTCATGATCGTCCCCGGCCTGATCCTGGGCCTGCTGGGGGTGCACCTGGCCATCATCTGGCGCCAGAAGCACACCGACTTCCCCGGCCCCGGGCGCACCGAGAGCAACGTGGTGGGGAGCAAGCTGTGGCCGACGTACGCGGTGAACTCGCTCGGCCTCTTCTTCGCGGTCTTCGCGGTGCTGATCGCCATGGGAGGCTTGCTCCAGATCAACCCGGTGTGGCTCTACGGGCCGTTCCATCCCGACCAGGTGCCGTCGCCGGCCCAGCCGGACTGGTGGCTCGGGTGGACCGAGGGGGCGCTGCGGATCATCCCTCCCTGGGAGATCCGCGCCTTCGGCTACGAGATCCCCAACCCGTTCTTCGCCGGGGTCCTGCTCCCCGGCATCACCTTCGGGCTCCTCTACCTGTGGCCGTTCCTCGAGGCCCGCGTCACCAAGGACCGGGCGACCCACCACCTCCTCGACCGGGCTCGCGACCGGCCCGTGCGCACCGCTCTGGGCGTCACGACGCTGACCTTCTACGTGGTCCTGCAGGTGGCGGCCAGCAACGACCTGATCGCCCACGAGCTCGGCGTCTCGGTGGCCGCCGTCACCCGCGTCTTCCAGGTGCTCGTCATCGTCCTGCCGCCCGTCTTCGGCTACCTCACCTATCGCCTCATGAAGGGGCTGCAGGTCAGCCGGGCGGAGCGGTTCGCCACGGTGCCGGCCGAGGCGGTGTTGCACCCCAAGCGGTACGCCGCCGCCTCCGACGGGCACGGGGACGGCGAGACGGGAGAGGAGCGCGAGGAGCGAGAGAGTGAACAAGCCCCCGCCGGCTGACGCCCGGGCCCGGATCCACGTCGAGCGCGCCGAGGACGAGCACTGGACGTGGCGGTACGTGGACGAGGAGACCGATGTCGAGCTCCACAGCAACGAGACCTTCTCGAGCCGCGAGGTCGCCGTCGACTGGGCCCGGCGGGCCTACCCGGACGTGCCCTTCGCCGACGAGGAGGCCTGACGCCCGTCGACATCGGCGCCGTCGGCCCCACCCGGCTCGTGGGGAACGGCCTCCGGGATGAAACCGATGATGCGCCGCGGGAAGGGGATCTCGATCCCGGCCTCGTCCAGCGCGCTCTTGACGCCCACGGCCACATGGCTGCGCACCCGCCACAGCGAGGCGATGTCGGGGGGGTGCCAGTAACGGACGGCCAGGGTGACGGCCGACTCGTCGAACTCCTTCACCCAGACCTCGCAGGGCGGGCGCTCGAGCACGCCGTCGGTGTGCTGCACCCGGTCGAGGAGCAGCTTCCGCGCCTTCTCCAGGTCGGTGTCGAAGGCGACGCCGACCTCGAGGGTCGTGCGCCGGCGGCCGAGGGTCGTGTGGTTGACGATCGGCCGGCTCAGGACGTCGGCGCAGGGGACCATCACCCGTTCACCGTCGTAGGTGCGAAGGGCGACGGTGCGGAAGTTGATGCCCTCGACGGTGCCCTCACAGTCGTTGGTGGATATCTGGTCGCCCCGGCGGAACGGCTTCCGCACCTGGAGGATGATGGCGGCGAGGAAGTTGGCGAGGATGCTCTGGGCGGCGAAGGCGACGGCCAGCCCGCCGATGCCGAGCGCTCCGAAGAGGGGGCCGACCCGCAGGCCCAGTAGGGCGAGCGACCAGAAGAGGGCGGCAGCCACGACCAGCCAGCCCAGCCCCTTGGCAACGAGGTCGGCGGCCGAGCGCTCGCTGTCGCCCCGCTTCAGCGAGCGCCCGAGGACCGTCCGCAGGGCGGCGCTGGCGGCGAGGCCCACGACGAGGATGACCCCCGCAGCGATCCAGTCGGCGGCGGTGAGCTCGCGCGCGAGTACCTCCTGGCGCGGCGTCTCGGCGGCGGCCAACACCGCGATCACGCCCGGTTCCTACCCCGGACCGGCGGGAACTAGCGCGACCAGTCGGCCAACAGGGCTTTGGCCGCCCGCCGGCCCGGCGCGCCGGAGACGCCACCCGAAGGGTTGGTGCCTGCGCCCGAGACGTACAGCCCGGTGACGGGTGTGCGGTGCCGGCTCAGCCCCCTGGTCGGCCGGAAGGGCCCCAGCTGGTCGAAGGCGATGTCGAGGTGCATGGGATGGCCGCCCGGCCAGCGCTCGTGCCGCTCCATGTCGTCGGGCGTCCAGGTGGCCACGCCTTGGATGCCGTCGACGAAGCCGGGCGCCCGCTCCTCGATCGCGCCGAGGGCCCGGTCGACGAGCTCGCCCCGGCGGGCCGCCCACCCGCCCTCCACCCTCGACGGTGCCGCCGGGCAGGCGAGGTAGACGGTGTGGTGGCCCGGCGGGGCGAGGGTGTCGTCGATGGCCGAGGTGGTGAAGGCGTACAGAGGGAGGGGGTCGGGGAGGAGCCCGGCTTCAGCGGCCGCCCACGCCCCGACGAGGTCGTCGAGGCGGTCGACGTAGCTCTGGAGCCCGTTCCAGTCGCCGGGGCGGGCGCCGCGGTACGCGGGCAGGCGGTCGCAAGCGACGTGGACGAGGGCCTGGACCACGTTCCCCCGTCGGGCGGCGGCCAGGTCGGCGGCCTCGACGCCGGCGAGGGGAGGGTCGAGCAGGCACAGCAGGGCGGTCTTGGGGTCGAGGGCGGTGACCACCGCCCGCGTCTCGACGCGCTCCCCGTCCTCGGTGACGACCGCCCGGACCCGGCCGTCGGGCGCGAGGATGCGCCCCACCGGCGCGCCACAGCGCAGGTCGCCCCCGAGCGCCCGCAGGCGGGTGACGAGGGCGTCGACCAGGCCCTGGGCCCCGCCGCGGGCGTGCCACTGGCCGAACAGGTGGTACGCCGCCTGCCAGAAGGCGAACAGGGCACCGCCCGGCGACGACGGCCCCGACGCGGCGTGGGCGGCGAACGCCGCCACCGGGCCTCGGGTGAGGTCGCTGGGCAGCCAGCGGCGCAACAGCGAGTCGTACGGGCCGATGAGGTCCCGGACGGTCGCCACCGGGCGGTGCCGGAACGAACGCACGAGGTTCGCCACCCGCTCGGGGACCTCCCGGGCCGACATCTGCCCCCGCACCGCCGGCAGGACCGTGCGCACGACGGGCAGCGCCTTCTGGATGAACGCGGCATAGGCGCGGGCCTCGGCGACGTCGGACTCGGCGATGGAGGCGACGGTGTCCTCGACCGATCGGAAGAAGCGGACGCGGCGGCCGTCGGCGTGCACGGCGACGCTGAACGGGTCCATCTCCTGGTAGACGAGGCCCGCCCCGGCCAGGTC
>DATACM010000408.1:0-2702 GCA_036259055.1 Acidimicrobiales bacterium
GACGGCGGAAAGGCTCCCCCGCATGGCGGCCAGCCCCTGCTCGAGCGAGGTGCGGGCCAGCAGCGCCGATGCCAGCCCGAGGGCGGCGAAGGGAGCCATCAGGAACGCGGAGGTCACCACGAGACGCAGGAGACGCCGACGCCGCGAGCCGGAGAGGGCGGCCACACCGGTCACGACGGTGGGCAGCAGGACGACCGCGGCCGCCATCGCCGTCGCTCCCGCCCCTCGCGGCCGGTGGAGGTGGAGGGCGACCTGGGTCAGCACGCCCGCGGCGGCGGCGGTGATCAGGGGCGCCCGCCGCCACGTGAGGGTCGCCACCGCCAGAAGGCCGGCCACCCCGAACCCGACCGCGCCCCAAGGCGACCCGATGGCGACAGCTCCGCCGGACGCCGCGGTCACCAGCACCGGCACGAGGCCGGTGTGGGCGCCGAGGACCACCAACGCCACTCCCAGCACGGCACGCGCCACGACGTCGACGACCACCCACCCGGTCAGGGCGGCGTCGGCGGCGACGGCGGCCAGAGCCCCCGAGGCGGTAGCCAGGGCGGCGAGCTCCCGGTCGGTCGGTGCGCGGCGGAGCCCCGGAGCGCGGGCGCGTGCGACGACGCCGGCGGCGACGCCGAGTAGGAGGCCGAGAAGGGCGAACATCAGCGGCCGGCGTCCGGGCTACCGGCATCCCTCGGGCGTGCACGACTGGCCCACCCGGAAGTCCGGCGGCCCACAGCCGTCTCGCAGGCTGGCAACCGTTCCCAGGATCTCGGCCAGCCCGCGGTAGGCGGGGTCCCCGCAGTAGATGGCGCACTCGTCGAAGGTGGTCACCTGGATGCACCCGCACGCCCGGTTGGCGCACTGGCAGCAGTTGGGGCCGGTCGAGAGCTGCCTCGGGCCGGCCGGAGACGCCGCCGGCTCCGGCCTGCTCCCCTTGCGCTCGTCGAGGAAGCTGTCGACGACGGGGGTGGCCCAGGCCAGTCCCCCGGAGACCCCGCCGATCCCCGCGACGATCGCCGCCCTCCGGATGAGCTCGCGGCGGCTCAGCTCCGAGCACCGGGCGCCGTCGTCCGTGCCGTCGTTCACCCCGCCTTCCGCCTCAGCCCTCGCACCACACCCCGCTCGCGATGTCCTGCCAGCTCGCGGCGGTGGGCCGCACCAGCTCGGCCAGGGCGGCCAGTGTACGCACGGCGTCCCCTCGGCTCGCCGGGGTGACGGCCGAGGCGAGCAGGGCCCCCCAGAGGACGCCCCGGGCCACTGGGAGCGGTCCCGGACGCTCGTCGGCGAGGACGTACGTCCAGCGGCTGAGACGGTAGCGACCAGGGGGCGCCGACGGCTCCTCCCTTCGCTGCCCGCCCACGACCGCCCCGACCCGGCCGAGGGCGGCCCAGTCGACGCCTAACGCCGGCTCGGGGACGACGAGCTCGGCCGTCGCCGGATCGACGACGATGAACGGCTCGTCGACGAGGAGAAGGCCGTTGGCGTTCAGCCGGCGCTCGAGGAGGTCGAACGAGGACCGGGCGGCCAGACAGGCGATCAGCGCCTCGCCGTCACGCACCAGGGCCACGCCCGGGAGCCGGAGCAGCCCGCCTCGCACCGGTTCGTACGCTGACAACTGGGCGACCAGTGCCCTCGCCAGCCGGTCGGGGTCCCGGGTGCGCAGCACCTGCTGGGCGTGGCGGAAGATCAGGTGGAACCCCTGGGCCTTGCCGCCGTCCCCCGACGCCCCCACCCGAACCGACAGGGCAGCGGGAGCGTCGACTCCGGAGACCGTGTAGGCGCCGAACGCCTCCCGCATCAGCTGCAGCAGACCCTCGGCGCTGCAGCGCATCCCGACGAGCACACCCCCGATCTGCAGTGTGAGCGTGCCCGCCCAGACCAGGCGGTCGAGGTCGTCCTGTCAGGTGTTCGGAGCGCGCTCGGCGAACCGAGGGTCCTGTTGCCTGTCTTGCTGCCCGTCGAGCGGCGAGGCCCCCTCGGGGCGCACGCCCTCGAGCAGCCCGCTGTCTCCCAGGCGCCGGACGAGACCTGTCACCGCCTCGGTGATCGTCGCCCGATCGGCGGCGAAGACGGCGTCCAAGTCGGCGGCGATGTCGGCGATCGTCGCCGACCCGTCCAGGCACGACCAGACGATCTGGGCAGTCGGGTTGAGGAGGTGCACCGCACGGGAGGCTTCGTCCACCAGGATGACGTCGCCTTCCAGCTCGACCCTCGAGCACCCCCCGCGGGCACAGGGGACGTATGAGGCGGTGATCGCCTGGGAATCGCCCCCCTCCCCGCCAGCCACGCTTCAGGCTAACCGGGCACGAGGGGCGGCGGCGTGGCGCCGCCGTCGGCTGAGGGGCCGGGAGCCGCCGGTAGGATGAGCCCGTGCTCACGCCTCTGCACGAGACGGCCACCCGCAGGCTCCGAGGCGTGCAGCAGCGTTACACCAGGGGCCGCCAGGCCCTCGTCGACATCCTGGCCTCGGCCAAGCGACCGCTCTCCATCCCCGACATCCTGGCCATCGACACCTCGGTCCCCCAGAGCTCGGTCTACCGCAACCTCACCGCCCTCGAGCTGGCCGGCGTCGTCCGAAAGGTCCAAGGGGCGGACGAGTTCTCCCGGTTCGAGCTGGCCGAGGACCTCACCGAGCACCACCACCACCTGGTGTGCACCTCGTGCGGCACGGTGGACGACTACACCGTCCCGTCGCGCCTCGAGCGCACGATGGC
>DATACM010000409.1:0-2596 GCA_036259055.1 Acidimicrobiales bacterium
AGGCACGAACGCTGCCAGCTCGCGGGGCGATGCAGGGCGGGAGATGTCCACCACTCGGAGCCCGTCGCTGTAGTGGGACAGGTACAGCCGGTTGCCGCGCACCGCCGGCTTGTGCACCGAGTAGTCGCCGTCGGAGCGGGCGCTGAGAGCGTTGGCGGTGGCGAAGCGGCCCACCTCGATAGGGCGCGTCGGATCGACGACGTCCCAGATCCTCGTGAACCCCCACGGGCCGGGGAACTGGTCCTCGTCGGTGGTCACGGCCAGGCGATTGCCGCGCGCCGGCACGGCGGAGTGGGTGTTGCCCTCCTCGTCGAGCCCGGGGGCGCCCCGACCGAGCAGGCGGGGGCGGGTGGGATCGGTGATGTCGAGGACCACCATGCCCGCGTCCCAGTAGGAGACGTACGCCCTGGTGCCGTCGGGATTGGCCGAGACGCTGTGGCCGAACACGGCCGGGAAGTCCTCACCCCGACAGAGCGGCCCAGCACCGGGCGGAGGAGTGCAGTCGAAGGGAGCGCCGAGGCCGAAGACCTGCCTCACGAAGGGGGCTCCGAAGGCGAGCCCGGCGTCGCGCCCGGCCGCCCAGTCGCTCAAGACGCGCGGAGCGCGGGGGTCGGTGATGTCGGCGATCCACACGTCGCCGCGCACCCTCTGGGGAGTGAAGACTCCCGTCACCAGCTCCGAGAACGGGACCGCCAGCAGCGCATAGGCGTGCGCGCCGCGCTGGAACACCCAGAGCTCGTGCACGCCGGCGAGATGGGGCACGCCGAGGTCGAGCCGGCTCAGCACGACAGGGCGCCGCGGGTCGCTGACGTCGACGAACTCAACACCGGACTTGCCCACAGGGTCGTCGAGAACCTCGTCGCAGGCCTGCAGGCTCACGGCCAGGAGATCGCCGCGGAACGATCGCGTCGCCAGAGGGGTTACGGCGACGTCCTCGGTGAGCGTCAGCGGGTATGCCGCGACCGTGCCGATCGGGTTCGGGCGCCTGGGGTCCGTGAGATCCACGACCTTCACCCCTCGGGGTGGACACGAGGCCTCGTCCCGTGTGCCCACGTAGGCGGCGCGTCGGTGGACGGCGACGTCGGCGAAGCTCCCGGCGCCGTCGAGGGGGGTGTGGCCCACCACCCTCAGGGAGGCACCACTCGGTCCGGACGCACCGGCGGCGGACGCCGACGGTCCTGGCGCAGCGGCGGCGAGGATGGACGCGGCGACGGCGACCGCCGCTCGGGTCGCGATCCGCGTCCGCGCGCCGGCCGCTGGTCGAGCCTGCGCCTGGTCTTTGCCGTCCCGCCGCCACGCCCGGTGCCGGCCCTGCCGAATCCCGCCCATGCCGACCGCCCTTCTTGCCCGCTCGTTCCGGCGTGTCTCCAGGCCCGCCGCTCCCTGAGAGCAGGCGCTCCTCCCCGATACAACAGGATGTCGCATCGGTGAGGACTGCGCCATCGCCGCATGCCGACCACCGCAACGCCCTTGGGCGGACAGTGCCCACTCGGGCGGGCTGGCGCGCCAACGCTCGGGATCGCTCGCACCCAGGGCCGACCGACTACGTCCCTCCGCCGTGGGAGTGGCGGAGGACGGGTCCGGTGGCTGAGGAACCGACGCCGTTCAGCGAGCTGCTGGTCTCGTCCATACCGAGGCGCCGCCGCGTCGGTGGCGTGGAGCGGGCCAGCGCCGCCTCGATGGCTGCCTGCACCGCCCGCCACACGGTGCGCCAGCCCAGCCCGTGCTCGGCCGCCACCTCGCCACTGACCGACAGCGCGCCGCCTTCGCCACCAGCGCCCGCAGCCGCTCGGTCAGCCGGCCCCGGGGCGCCACCTGCTCGGGCGCCTGCTGGGTGAAGGTCTTGGTTGGGCAGAACTCCTCGTCGCAGCGCAGCCGCCGCTTGCGCCAGACACCCCGACCGTTGACCGGGGATCCTCTGTGTCGTCGTCGTTCACCGTCACGAGCGCCATCTTGGGCCTCCTCTATTCGGTGTCCAACGATCCCGGGTGCGGTGGCCCCGTTGCTGTCGTGCACCAGTACGGTCAGTGCGCTGGATTGAACTACATCGCTGCGCACGGCGTGAGAGTCCTTCGCAATGAATGGCATTTCCTTTCACGACCCGACGGCTTCGCCGTACCGCATAGCGAGCGCCTCCGTCCATGGCCTCGCTGGCAACGGGGCACCCCCAATCGCCGCGTCGCGGCGACCCGTTGACCACCTGGCGCCCCGCGTTGCGATCTCGCAGCCGAAGAGAAGCCGCCCCGAGAACGGCACGACCCTCGCGCCCGGTAACGCCGCTCGCGGTGTCGGGGGGGCGGGGTCTGAGGTCTGCTCTGAGTCGCACGGCGCGAGGTTCGCCTAGCGACACGTTCGGGTCAGAGCGATACAGGGCACCGCGTCTGGGCGGGGCAGCGCTTCAACCGGCATTGTGAGCGGAGTAGGACCGGCGGTCGACGCGGTTATCCGCCGGCTCCCAGCCCTTGTCGTGGCTGCCCACCGCTCACGACGGTGATGAAATGACGCGCTCGAGCGACTGAGAACGGACTTCGTTCCCTCGGCGACTAGAGCGAGCTTCGCCCGCCCGTGCTCCGGCCCCCGGCGGCGAATTACGCCC
>DATACM010000410.1:0-3274 GCA_036259055.1 Acidimicrobiales bacterium
CAGCCGCACCTTGGCGGGCCCGCCCCGAGACTGGAGATGGCGCACGAGCAGGCTGGTCGGGAGCAGCCGCCCGGCGACGTCCGCCACCATGCCCTCGGTTAGGACGAGCTCGCTGCTGCTCCACCGCCACGCCGTCTCCAGCACGGCCGACCCCGGGCGATACCGGCGTCGCACGAGCTCGGCGCCGGGAGCCGGCCCGACACGGAAGCAGCCGGCCTCCTCCCCGCCCACCAGACGCCCGAAGATGGGTTCGCCGTCGAAGCGCGGCACGCACAGCCAGTCGATCGAGCCCTCCGTCGAGCACAACGCCGCCGTGCGGGTGTCGCCGATCAGCCCGTAGTCGCCGATCGGTGTTCTGTGCCCGCCTTCCTCGCTCATGCGACCGGTTGCACTGCGTCCGGTCCCCCCTCACGGTGGGAAGGCGAGGCGATCAACCGCCGGAGCGCAGCGTCAAGCCTGGGTCTTCTGCTCAAGCGCTCCGTAGGCCAGGTGCAGCACGTCCGCCCCGGCGACCACGGCGAGGATCGAGGCCGCGAAGCGCGTCGTGCGAGGCGCGAAGACGAGGGAGAACGCCAAGCCTGTGGCCACCCACACCGCCAGGCAGAACGGGCACGTCACCAGCGCGCCCATGGCCCGGCGGAAGCCGCTGCCGCGGACCTTCTCGGCCAGCTCGGCGGGCCCCGACGTGCCGGCGAAGGTGGTGAACGGCGCCCGTAGGGGGCTCGTGACCGGATCCTTGGCGAGCAGACGGCTCAACTTGTGCGTCGCCACCGTGATCAGGGCCAGATCGGCCAACCCAACGCGCTCGGGCAGGACGCGACCACGCCGGCGGACGAGGACGCCAAGACCACCGACGCCGGCGAGATAGACGCCCATTATGGCGAGGAACGACCCCACCGGTCGATCGGAGTCGCCCTCGTATGCCTCCTTCTCGCGGGCGGCGACGCCGCGTGCCCGCTCGAGGGCGGAGGGTTCAGCTCCGCTCATGACCCCTCCCTTGCGCCTCGTGGCCGGCGCTCCGCCCGCCCTGTCCTGGTTCCATCACCCCGCCGCCGTCGGCCCGGGGTGGCCACAGCCTCCACGCCGCCAGCGCGACGACGATCCCGACCACTCCCCCGACCAGAACGTCGCTCGGGTAGTGCCCGCGGCTGCGGACCATTGACCAGTGGCCGGCCATCGTGGCGGCCGTGAGGGGGATGAACAGTGCCGGAATTTCCTGGGAAACCCCAAGCGAGAAGGCGAGGTCGGTGGCGGTATGGCCGGAGGGGAACGAGGAGGTGACGGGTCCCGGTCGGCCCTCGCCCGAGCCCGGAGGGCGGCTCCTGCCCACGACCGGCTTGACGACCAGGTTGGCCACGACCGCGGCGAAGCTGTAACAGGCGGCGCCGCGCACCGCTGCCCGCTTCCCTCTCGGCCCACCGCCGACGGCGAGCAGCGCGGCCAGACCAGCCCACACCGGCGGCTGTTGGACGATGTCGCCCAACCGTCCGAACCAGGTGGAGCCCCGTCGCGCCCGGCGGGGCAGGAGCGACACCGCCGCCTTCTCGGCCGCGGCGACGCGCGCAACCCGAGGTCCTCGTCCTGGTGCTGCTACTCCAACCACCCAGCCCACATGTTGACCCCGCTCAGGTCCTTACCACCACCTTGACCGCCTCGTCCTCCTCGTAGTCGAACCTCTCGCAGTCTCGGCGGCGCGCCCGAGGAACCCGGCTCGACCTTGCCGACCTGGAGGCTGCGACGCGACATGGGCGCTTTCCTCCTTAGGGCAACGCGAACACCATCAGGGCATCGCCCCGCGGCACCCCGAGCGCTCCCGGCGCGAACCCCTTCACCCATCCGCCCCAGCCCACCGGAACGGCGATGTACTGCTTGCCGTCCACGCTGTAGCTCACGGGGTTGCTGTGGTGGCCGCTGCCGGTCTGGTGCTGCCAGAGCAGGGCACCAGTACGGGCGTCGTAGGCGTTGAACTCACCCGTGGGCTCGCCGGCGAAGACGAGGTCGCCGCCGGTGGCCAGCACCGAGGCCACCATCGGCTTGTCGTTCCTCCACTCCCACACCCTGCGGCCGGTTGCCGGGTCGAAGGCCCGCACCGCCCCCCAGTGGTCGGGATGCGTGGTGGCCTCCCCGCCGTAGTAGGGCAGGCCCTCCTTGAACTCGACCGGCTCGACCCGGAAGTTGGCGCAGGACTCGATGACGGGGACGTAGAGCAGTCTGGTCCTCGGGCTGTAGGCGGCGTGGGTCCATTCCTTGCCGCCCGCCGGCCCCGGGCAGATGTCGACGCCTTCGCGGGTGGGGACCTTCCTGGGCGTCACCTTGCCCGAGGCGTCGATCTCCCCCCAGTCGAGGCGTTCGACGAAGGGCACCACCCGCACCAGCTGGCCGTTGGTGCGATCCAGGACGAAGAAGTAGCCGTTCTTGTCGAAGTGCGCCAGCAGCTTGCGCCCGTCGAGGTCGAAGAGGATGTTCTCGTTGTTGCCGTCGTAGTCCCAGAGGTCGTGTGGGGTCCACTGGTAGTACCAGCGCTGAGCGCCGTCGTCGGGGTCGAGGGCCACGACCGAGGAGGTGTAGAGGTTCGCTCCGGGGCGGACGCTGCCGTCGAAGTCGGGCGAGGGGTTCCCCGTGCCCCAGTACATGAGATCGAGCTCCGGGTCGTAGCTGGCGGTGATCCAGGCGCTGCCGCCGCCTCGGTTGCGGGCCTCGCCCCTGGCTGGCCACGTCTCTCCGCCGGGTTCCCCCTGCTTGGGGATGTTGTAGCGGCGCCAGACCCGCCTCCCGGTCTCAAGGTCGTAGGCGTCGATGTGGCCCAGGATCCCGTACTCGGCCCCCGAGGTCCCGACCACCACGAGGTTCTTCACCACGAGGGGGGCGAGGGTGGCGCTCTCGCCCGCCCGCACGTCGCCGAACACCTCCTTCCACACGGGGCGGCCATTGGTGGCGTCGAGGGCGACGAGGTGGGCGTTCTGGGTGGCCACGAAGACCTTGCCGTTGGCCACCGCCACGCCCCGGTTGACGTTCCCGCAACAGAGCGGCGTGTCGATGGGGATCTCGTGCTTGTAGCGCCACAGCTCCTGGCCCGTCTCGGCGTTGGCCGCGAACACCCAGCCGTCCCAGGCGGAGACGTACATGACGCCGTCGACCACGATGGGGGCGGCCTCGAAGGAGTACGTCCCCTCGCTCGCCTGCACGCCGAACTGGCCGAACTGGAAGGTCCACGCCGGGCGGAGCTCCCGCACGTTGCGGGTGTTGATCTGGTCAAGGGAGCTGTAGCGCTGGC
>DATACM010000411.1:0-1643 GCA_036259055.1 Acidimicrobiales bacterium
CTTAACCAGCAAAGATTCAGGTCAGCCCGTACGCTCAGATTGACTACGACTGAGAGCGGTGAGCCTGCGACCTGCAGGACGCGGCGTCGTCTTGAGGCACCCTTCTCTGTCGTCATAGGGTGCTCGCGAAGGGGCTGGAGATTGAATCGCGACGATCCTTCGTACAAGGGCCAGCGCGGCTACAACCGCTTCCTCCTCGCGATCTACGACCCGTGGGTGCTGGGCTTCATGGCCCGCGCGGTCTGGAAAACCCCGATCCCGCCCGTCGTCGAGCGCTATCGCCGGCTCATGGGGCGTCGGCACCTGGACGTCGGCCCCGGCACGGGCTACTTCCTGGAAAGATCCGCGCCTTCCGAGGAGACCGAGATCACGTTGCTCGATCCGAACCCGAACGTGCTCAGGAAGGCGTCCCGCAGGCTCGCGGCGAGGAAACCGATCACCGTCGAGGCGGACGTGATGAAACCCCTGCCAGTCGAGGGTCCGTTCGACTCGGCGGCGCTCAGCTACGTCCTTCACTGCCTGCGCGGACCTCAGCCGAACAAGTCCGTGGCCATCCGCCACATCGCCGATGTCCTCACCGCCGATGGCGTGCTGTTCGGTGGCACCGTCCTCGGCCTCGAGGAACGACACACGCCGCAGGCTCGCGCGGTCCTCAAGGCCTTCAACTGGGCCGGCGACTTCGACAACCTCGGGGACACCGCCGAAGGGCTGCGCCGGATCCTGGAGGAGTCATTCGAGAAGGTCGAGGTCGACATAGTTGGATCGACCGCGAACTTCACCGCCACGAGACCACACGCGACCTAACCCTCCAATAGAGTTGCGTCGTGCTCGTGGCCCGGTCCACCGTTGTCGTCTGTCTCGTGCGTCGGTCGAGATGCTGATCAGTCTACGGCGTGACGGACGGGCTGCCGCTCCGTCATGTGGGGCCCTCACTCCACGCAAGGCCAGGCATCATCCTTCTGCGATACCTATTTATCGGTTCACTTCTAATCTACACCCATCGGCTGGACGTAATCCCGACCCCCCGCTCCTCCTACACGGGGGTATCTATCCTGGTGGAGCGTGAACGGATACTCGAGGCAGGAGGTCGCCCAGCGGGCCGGTGTCGACGCTGACTACGTCGACCGGTTGGTCGAGCTCGGGATCCTGACGCCCGGCACCGCAGACGAGTTCTCGTCGGGAGACGTGCTCAGGGCTCGGTGGGTGCAGGGCTTGGAGCGGGCCGGCCTTCCCCTCGAGGGGATGGCCGCCGCCGTCCGGGACGGAGCTCTGTCGTTCTCTTTCATGGATTCGGCCGCCTTCGATCGGTTCCCCGGACTCAGCAACATCACGTTCCGCGAACTGAGCGAGAGGACGGGGATCCCCATGGACCTCCTGAAGGTGGTCCGCGAGGCCGTCGGCTTCGCGGAGCCGCGGCCCGAGGATCTCGTCCGCGAAGACGAGCTGTCGGTCGTGCCGGCGATCGAGTTCCAGCTCTCGAAGGGTTTCCGTCCGGCGGTCGTCGAGCGGGGGCTGCGGGTCGACGCGATGAGTCTGCGCCGGATGGCCGAGACCGAGACGGATTTTTGGAGGTCGGAGGTCGTGCGGCCCCTTCTCCAGGGGGGCATGACGGAGGGCGAGATGGTGGAGGCCCAAGCGGACCT
>DATACM010000412.1:0-6660 GCA_036259055.1 Acidimicrobiales bacterium
CCGGGATGAGGCTCGTCGTGCGCGGCGAGGGCAAGGTCGCCCCCAGCGCGGTCGAGCGGCTCGCCCGTCGCATGGTCCACCCGCTGTGCGGTCTGGACAGCCGGGTGGGGTTCCTCCTGCGGGGCCGGCCCGAGCCTCGGTTCGCCATCGCCGGGGGCCAGCTGAGCGGCGTGCACCGCCTGCTGGGCCAGCAGGAGGCGGGCTCCTATCACATCGGCGGGGTGGGCCTGACCCGTCACGAGGCGCTCGTCCGCACCCTCGGGGAGTCGGCCGAGCGCTACTGCCAGCTCGTCAGCGTCGCCTGCGGCTCGGTGCCGGTCCGGGTGGCGACCGTCGAGCAGCTCGGCGAGCGAGGACACCAGGTCATCGACCCGAGCTCCATGGGGTTCTTCTCCGACTGGTTCGGCCCGGCGGTCGGGCCGCGCATCGTCATCGGTCGCCGCCTCGCCGCCCTCGGCCGCCTGGTGGAGAGCTGGATGGGCCGCTCGGCCACGCCGTCGTTCCACCATCTGGCCAGCCCGGATCTGCCCCCGCACAGCGTCGTCTGCCTGGTGCGCCAGCCGGGAGGCAGGAGGCCGGTCGCGGCGGTGGGCCTCGGGAGCGAGACCCGGTTGGTCGAGGCGTGCTACAAGGCGATGCCCGAGGCGGTGGGGGTGTTCCAGCTCGCCAAGACGGGGATGGCCGCGGCCGCCCTCGACGGCGAGCGGGCCGGCGTCCGCGAGGACGAGACGACCTTCTTCGACCTCGACAGCAACGTCGTGCACTACGGCGACGGCGGCGGCGCCGACGTCCTCGCCGCCAAGTTCCCGACGGACCGCACGATCGCCGACGACGATCTCCCGGACGACCTGGAGGGAGCAGCCGCCGACGTCGTCGCCGAGCTGTGGCGGAGGATCAGCGAGCGCGGCGCACGCCTCTACGAGCTGGACCTCACCACGCCCGACGTCGCCGACCTCGGGTTGGTCACGATCAGGCTGTGGTCGCCGGACCTCCTCGCCCTGGCCCTCCCGAGCGCCCCACCCGTCGCCCACCGACGCTTCGTCGCCCACGGAGGCGCGGTCAGCCTGCGCCCGCACCCATACCCCTGAAGTCCAAAACCCCACGGCGAACAGGCAGCACACCGCGTACGCTGTTCGTGTGAGCCGCATCGCGCACTACTGACGCGTCGGACTTCTTCGAGGGCTGCCGGTCGCGGCGAGGGCGCCGGTGTCGGCCCTCGCCGCCGTCCTCCTCGTCCGCCTGCTCGACGAGTCGGGATCGTTCCTGCCCTTTGGCGCCCTCGAGTCCTTCCGCGCCGACCTGGGGCTGACCTACGCCCAGGCCGGCACCGTCCTGGCGATGGTGGCGCCGGGCGCCCTCTTGGGTGGGGTCTTCGCCTCCGCCGCCGACCGCCACAGCCGCCGGGCCATCGCCGCCGGCGGTGCGTTCGGATTCGCGGCGTCGCTCGCCGCCTTCGCCGCCGGCGCCTCCTTCTGGGTACTCGCGGCAGCCGCCTTCGTCATGGGCACGGCCTCGACGGCCATGGTCGAGGCGGCCGAGGTGGCGCTGGTCGACCTCGTCGGCGACGACCTCCGCCGCTACCTGGCCCGCTCGAACCTCCTCGGCACCGTCGGGGACCTCCTCGGCCCCGCCCTTCTCGCGGGAGTCACTGCCGTCGGCCTCTCGTGGCGAGTCGCCTTCGGCCTGGGAGCGGCGCTGCTCGCGCTCTACGGGCTGGCGCTCGCCGCCACGCCGCTGCCACCTCCCGCGCCCGCCGACGGCGAGACGCCGACGGCCCGGGGCGTGCTCCTCGCCGTCGTCCGCGACCCGGCGGTGTGGGTCGTCGGCCTCATCGGGCTCCTCCTGAGCGTCTTCGACGAGCCGCTCTACGGGTTCACCATTGCCCTCCTCGAGCAGGAGCGGGGCGCGTCGGCGAGCGTCGCCGTCCTGATCGCCGCAGCAGGGGGGGTGGCAGGCGGGGTGGTCTCCTACACGGTGTTGGCCCGTCGTCTCGAGACGGTCGCCGACCACCTGCTCCTCGCCGGGTCGGCAGCGCTCATGGCGGTGGGCGCGTTGGCGGCGGCCATCGTCCCGCTCCTGCCGGTGGTGGCGCTCGCCACGTTCGTGATCGCCGTCGGCCTCAACCTTGCGTGGCTCGGGCTCCAGCACCGCTCGTTGACGTTGCGGCCGGGCCAGGTCGGGACCACCAACGCCGTGCTCGCCGCCGTGGAGCTGTTGGGCTTCTGGATCCCTTCGGCCGTCGGTGCCGTCGCCGACCGGGCCGGCCTGGTGCCCGCCGTCGGCGCGTTCGCGCTCCTGGCCGCGGTCCTCGTCGGGCTGGCACTGGCGGACGGCCGCCGGTCGTCACCGGTCGGCGCGTCGGCGCCGGAGCAGAGATGACGGCGTCGGCTCAGCGACCCCCGCGACTTCCCCGCTCCGCGGGGGCGGCCGGGGCGGCGGACTGTCCGCCGGCCACCTGCCGGCCGCCGTTCGCGGTGCAGGGCGGGAAGGCGGTGCCATAGGCGTTGCCTCGCCAGGTGTTGTTGTCGCACGCCGCGTACCCGGGGACGACGACCCGGGTGCCCAGGAAAGGAGTGTTGCCGCCCGGAGGGGGACCAAAGCCCAAGGGCGTGCACAGCGTCTGCGTGCCCGCCGAGGTGGACGGGCAGGTGATGACGTTGCTGCCGTCGAACAGGTCGAACAGCGGAGCGTTCGGCCGGGTGCCACACCCCGGGGCAGCCGGCAGCACCCCGCAGCCCGCCGCGTTGTTCCCCACCGCCACGTTGTTCAGGATGCGGCTGTCGGTGTACCCCGGACTTGGGGCGAACTGGGGAAGGTCCGGCGGCGGGCAGCCGCCCACGTAGACCCCGTGCCCGGCGTTGCCGGTGGACCAGTTGTTCCGGATGACGTTGCCGCGGCCGTTGATCGTGAACGGGCCGAGGGCCTGCGAGCCCTGGCAGAACGAGATCAGGGCGATGCCCGCCGCGGTCTGCGCGCTCGTCGGCTGCGTGTTGCCGCGCGGCGGGTTCTGGGGGCCGCCGAAACCGCCGTTGGTCACGACGTTGCCCGATATGACGTTGTTGTCGTTGCTCGGGGTCACATCGGCGCCCGTCCAGGCGGGGCACTGCGGCAGGTCCGGGAAGGGCCTCGGCGGGATGCCGGCCATACCGCGGTTCTGGCAAGTAGGCGGGTTCCTGAACAGGCCGCTGAAGTTGATGTTGTTGACGCTGGAGACGGCGATCCCCTCCTGGAAGGACCGGGTCACCCGGTTGTTGGCCACGGTGTTGTTGCTGGCTCCCGGTCCCTCGATGCGGATGCCGATGTCGGCGAAGCAGTTCCGGTTGTCGTCGACGATGTTGGCCCTGACCACGTTGCCGGTGGGGCGCTGGCCGACGATGCGGTTGATCTGGAACGTGTTGGCCACGAGCGAGATGCCGCTGAAGGGCCCGTTGCGGATCGTCTGGTTCGCTTCGATGCGGTTGTTGACCGACGCGAACACGACGATGCCGTCGCCGTACGTCCCGACCGCCTGGGTGGTGAAGTCCTCGCCGATGCAGGGACCCTGGTTGTCGCGGGCGATGATGCCGGTGACGCGGTTGTTGCCGCCCCCCTCGATCGAGACGCCGGCGGCGAAGTTGTGCACCGTGCCGTTCCGCACGGTGACGCCGGACACGTCGTCGAGGAAGATCCCGATGACGTCGTCGGGTTGCCCGTCGACCATCCGGGGAAGGGGGCGATCGGAGAAGACCCGGCGACCGTTGAGGTTCAGCGTGACGTTGTCGCGCGTCACGACCAACCCGTGGCCGTCGTTGCACGGCCCGACGTCGCTGTGGAGCGTGGTGTTCTGCGTTATCTCGGTGCCACAGGCGATGTGGTTGGCTGACGCCGTCTCGGTGAGCGCCGTGCCGACGAACAGCATCCCCAGCGCGGAGACGAGCCCAACCGTGCGCCGCAACTGACCCATTGCCCACTCCTCTCGGAGCCGCTGCGACGCTGGTCCCGCCGCTATTCAAGGGTGACAGTAACGACAGGTTGGTCCTATGTCACTAGCCGCGACGCGATTATCCGGGAACTGCCTCTCACAACTGGACGGGATGGGACCTTTCGAGCTCCTCGTCGGTGCCGAAGAGGTCGTCGAGGGTGGCGTCGGCCTGCAGGTCGGTGGCGTCGACCTCGGGCGTGGCCGCCTCGCTCGGCTTCGTCCAGTCCGTCCGGCGGACCAGGACGACGGCGACGGCGAGCAGCACCGCCGCGAGCGAAAGACCGATCGCCAGCCGTCCGGGGTCATAGGACGCGCCCGGGCCGAGCGAGAACCGGAGGGGGACGACCGGGGCGGCGACGAAGCCGTGCTCGGTCACGACCGAGAGGCCGCACGGGGCGCGCGGCCCGCACCGCGCCCGGTCGGCGCCCAGTGGACCCGTCCGCACGGCGACCGCGACCGTGCCCGAGCCGTCACGACCGACCATGAAGGTCGACCCGGCGAGCGACGTGCACCGACGCGCGTCGGAGGTTGCGGGCGGAGCGCACAGCATGACGGTCGCGGCGACGTCCGCCGGGAACCCCCTCACCGACACGCTCACGACGTTCCCGTCGGCGAGCCCGGTGCGGGGCTCGACGGTGAGGTGGCCATCCGGCGCGCGGTCGACGAAGACGGTGTGCAAACCCCCCTCCCGGCCCGACGCCCGTCCTCGCACCCGCAGCTCGCAGGTGGCGCGCCCCGACCGGCACTGCCCCGGGGCGAACGAGGCGCGGAGCTGGTACTGGAACTCGGCGGTCCCGCCCTCGCCGAACTGCACCGGGAACTCGGGCGTGCAGCTCGTCAGCCGCCCGGGCTCGGTCACACACTGCTCGACGGTGCCCACCTCGAAGGGCTCGAACCCGCTCGCCCGCACCCGCACGACGGAGTCGGGCTGGAGCATCCCGGCGACGTTGTGAGGCGGGAACTGGCCGGCCTCCGAGGCGGGCACGAGAAGGAGACGCAAGGACTCCGGCCATGCCTGGATGCGCGAGGCGGGGGGGAGGGCCAGGGGCGCAGACTCGCGGCGAAGAGTGGGACGCGCCGCCTCCGGAGACGGCGTCTCGTCGCGGGGCCCGCCCCGAAGGGCGCCGGCGCCGAAGAGCACGACCGCCGCCAGCACGACCAGCGCGAAGGCTCCGGCGCCGACCGCAACACTGATGCCGGCGCCGCGGCCGAGCGCGCCCAGACCGAGAGCGGCCGCCGCGACCGCGCCGACCACGATCAGGACGAGTAGGTAGAGCATTGCGCTGGCCTGCCGCTGCTCAGCCCCGCGACGTCCCGGCGGGGGTCTGCGGCGGTCGGCTCTCCTCGAGGTGACGGTTCAGCGTGAGCAGCCTGCCCATCACCGGCAGGGCCACCAGGTTGAGGCCGTGGAGCACCCCGAGGATGAGGAGGATCCCGCCGACGCGGGCTGCCTCGTGCTGGAGCTGGGCACCGTTGACGGTCTGCGCCCAGCTCCCCTTCAGCTCGAAGCTCACCGTGAAGAGGATGTACGAGAAGAAGATGAGGTAGTAGGCGATGTCGGTGAGGACGATGAAGCTCTTGCCCGTTCGAGGGTTGGCCCTGAACACGTCGGCGGCGTAGCTCTTGCCGAAACGCTTGATCAAGGGCCCGAGCCACAGGGCCAGGCCGACGAGCAACGCGGTCGTCAACAGTTCCAGCATCCACCAGTCCATGAGCAGCTCTCCTTCTCGATGATCGATGACGGCGGCGAGCACGGCGCCGAGGGCGCCGACGAGGCAGCCGGCGACGGCGACGGCGCGGCGCCGCTGGCGGCGCAGGCGGCGGTCGTCGTCGATGCTCAGCTGCACGCGGGCGAACAGGTCGGGGCTCTCGTCCACCGCGGCGGCGCCCTCGAAGAGGGCGGCGTGGAGGCGGTCCTCGAGGACGGTCATGGGCCGACTCCTGTGGCGCCGGTCGCCTGGGCCTGCTCGGGATCCCCGGAAGCGGGGCCCAGGCGCTCCTCCATCGCTGCCAGCCCGCGCTTGAGGTGCGTCTTCACCGAGTTGGGCGAGATCCCGAGCGTGTCGGCGATGTCGTCGATCCCGAGCTCCTGGTAGTAGCGAAGGATCAGGCAGTCCCGCTGGCGGCCGGGGAGCTCCCGGAGGGCGTCCAGCACCTGACGGTGGTCGTCGCGGACGACGATCTCGTCCTCGGTCGAAGCTCGGGCGTCGTCGAACGGCAGGTGGTGGCGCAGCGACACGAGCCCCCGCCGGTTGTGGTCCCGGGCGAGGTTGAGCACGATCGACCGCAGGTAGGCGGCCGCCTTGGCCTCGTCCTCGATGCGCTTGGCCGACCGGGCGAGGCGGATGAACGCCTCCTGCACGAGGTCCTCGGCGGCGTTGCGGTCGTCGACGAAGAGCCGGGCCAGCCGCACGAGGGGCCGGCCCTCGCGCTCGAACAGCTCGACGATCAGGCGGTCGACGTCGGTGACGGCGACCCTGGAGGCCCACGGCGCCGCCGCGTCCCGCAGCGGGACCGCTCCCGACATGAGCGCCACGACCGCCGGCTCCACGCCGCCTACAGACGCTGCCGCCGGCACTTGCGGGTGACAGGCGGCGCGCAACGCGTCGGCGATCCGTTCGCCGACGGACCGTGGCGTCACGGCCGTGAGCTTACGGTCGGTGCCGATGCGGACGCCGGTGCGCGCGCCGGGGGGGGGG
>DATACM010000413.1:0-8240 GCA_036259055.1 Acidimicrobiales bacterium
GGCCGGGGCGATGGCGACGTTGGGGAGGAAGCGGATGCGCTCGGTGACGGCGGCGGCGGCGGCGAACACGGTGAGCTCCTCGTACCCCGGGTAGGAGACGGCTCCGATGCTGGAGAGGCTGGAGAACCCGGCGGCGTCGGCTCGGCCGGCCCAGTCGAGCAGCTGGGACCCGGTCGCACGGGGGACCGTGTTGGGGATGCCGATGCCGATGTCCACTGCCGTTCTCCCTTGCCTCGATCGCCGGAGCAGCGTAACCGGGCGTCCCCGCTCCTAGGTTGGGGGCATGGAGGAGCTCGAGCCCGAGCTGCGGCGGCGGGTGGAGAGGGCACCCGTCGCCCGCCTCGCCACCGTCCGCCCGGACGGGCACCCCCACGTCGTGCCGATCACCTTCGCCCTGGACGCGGGGACCGTCGTCACCGCCATTGACCACAAGCCGAAGACGACGACGAGCCTGCAGCGCCTCCGCAACGTCGAGGCCCGTCCGGTGGCCAGCGTCCTCGTCGACCACTACGACGAGGACTGGTCGCGCCTCTGGTGGGTGCGGGGCGACGGCAGCGCTCGGGTCGTGACCGGCGGAGCCGAGCGCGAGCAGGCGGTCGAGCGTCTGGTCGCCAAGTACGAGCAGTACCGGGAGGCACCCCCCCAGGGGCCGGTCATCGTGGTCAGCGTGGCGCGCTGGGCGGCGTGGTCGCCCTGAGCGCTTCGGCTTCCTAGGAGACCAGGGCAGCACGGACGCGGGGGTGCCACACGCCCCGCTCGCCGCAGGTGCAGCGCCAATGCACCTCCATCCCCTCGGCGGTCGAGACCAGCGCCTCGATGGCGTCGAGCCCGAGGAGCACCCGGGCGCGGTGGCGGGGACAGTCGATGCTGAACATGGTCTTCGGTCCGCCTTTCAGTCCACTTCCGGGGAAGCGCTTGGCATCGCCGCCACGATCGCATACCATATCGGCGGTGGTACAGGGCCAAGCCGAGCGAAATTGGACTCCGAGGGCGGCAGACGTGGCCGACGTGGCCGGTCTCCTCGGCAATTGGACGGCGGGACCCGGGCCGCTCCACCGCAAGCTGACCGATGCCCTGCGCGCCGCCATCCTCGGCGGCGACCTGGCGCCCGGTGCCAAGCTCCCGCCCGAGCGGGTGCTGGCCGCCCAGTTGGCGGTGAGCCGGAGCACCGTCGTCGCCGCGCTCGACCGCCTCCGCTCGGAGGCCCTGCTCGTCAGCCGGCAGGGGAGCGGGACGCGGGTCTCCCCCGACGTGCGCCGGCCCGTCGGAGACGGCACGGTCCCCGGCGGCCGGGGCCACGCGGTGTTCCGGCGCCTGGTCGAGGGGCCGGGGGACACGATCTCCCTCGCCTGCGCCATCCCCTCCTGCCTGCCCGCCGTCGTCGAGGCGGCCGCCGCCCTGACGCCGACCGACCTGGCCGTCCCCACCGCTCGCACCGGGTACCACCCGCTGGGGCTGCCCGAGCTGCGTCAGGAGTTGGCCGAGCTGCACACCCGCGAGGCCGTGCCCACCCGGCCCGAGCACATCCTCGTGACCACCGGCGCCCAGCAGGCGATCAACCTTGCTGCCGCCCTGTTCGTCCGCCCCGGGGACACGGTGGTGGTCGAGTCGCCCGGTTTCCCCGGCGTGCTCGACGTGTTCCGGGCCGCCGGTGCCCGCCTGCTCACCGTGGAGGTCGACGACGAGGGTGCGAGGGTGGACCAGATCGACCGCCTCGCCCGCCGTTCCCCCGTGGCCGCCGTCTTCGTGATGCCCAGCTTCCACAACCCGGTCGGGGTGGCGATGAGCGAGCGCCGGCGCCGCCAGCTGGCGTCGTTGTCCGCCGAGCTCGGGCTGCCGGTCATCGAGGACAACGCCATGGAGCACGCCCGCCTCGGGGTGACGCCGCCTGTCCCGGTGGGCGCCCTGGGCGACGGCCCCGTGGTCACCATCGGCTCATTGAGCAAGGTGCTCTGGGGCGGCCTCCGCCTGGGTTGGCTGCGGGCCTCGGAGGAGATTGTGAACCGGCTGGTGCGGCTGAAGGTGATCCACGACCTCGGCACCGGCGTGATGGGCCAGCTGGTGGCGGCCCGGTTGGTGCCCCGCTTGGAGGCCCTGCGGGCCGAGCGCCAGGCCGAGATGCTCGACTCCCTTCAGACCCTCACGTCGCTGCTCGAGCGGGACCTCCCGTCGTGGAGCTGGCAACCGCCCCAGGGCGGCCCGTCGCTCTGGGTGCGCATCCCCTGGGGCGACACGGACACCTTCGGGCAGATCGCCCTCCGCCACGGGGTCGAGATCGTCCCCGGCAGCACGATGTCACCCGACGGCGCCCACCGCGACCACCTGCGGGTCCCGTTCGTCTTCGACCGGGCGGCGAGCGAGGCCCTGGTCGAGCGCCTGGCCGCCGCCTGGCGCGCCTACGCGCCGAGCGACCGGGCGGGGCAGGGGCACCTCTCGGTCGTCGTCTGAGCCGGCCAGCCGCGCCGGCCGCCTAGCGCCGGGCGAGGTAGGCGTCGCGCAGGACGTTCGCCTCCAGCTCCACCTCCTCGAGGCGGTACTTGACGACGTCGCCGATGCTGACGATGCCGCAGAGCCGCCCCTCGGCCACGACCGGGAGGTGGCGGTTGCGGGTGCGGGTCATCTGGCCCATGACCGCGGTCAAGAGGTCGTCGGGCGCGCAGACGGGCACGCCGCGCGACATCACCGAGGCGACGGTGGCGTCGAGGAGCTCGGCGCCCCGCCGGGCCAGGCCACGGACGACGTCACGCTCGGACAGCACCCCCTCGACGTGCATCCCGTCGGCGGTGACGACGAGTGCCCCGATGTTGTTCCCGATGAGCTTGTGGACGGCGAGGAGGACGCTGGCGTCGGGCCTGACCGTCTCGACGCGCCGACCCTTCTTCTCCAGGATGTTCTCGACCCTCAAGGCTGCTCCTTTCTCGGTCGCGGCTTCAGGCGGCGCGCGGCGCGGCCGCTCGTGTACCGGGACGAGGACGGGGGCGGCGGGGAACCTCCGAGGTGCCACGAGGCATGGCTGCGCGCACCGGACTCCCTTCCTCCTCGGCGAGTGTACGCCGACGGTGGACGTGCGACCAGAGGGGCCTGATGAGCGCCGGCTCTCGGCTCGGGTCGTCGATCTCCAGGCGCTTGGGCACCGGACGTCCCCACGACCAGGCCGCCGGCCCGGCGCAAGGCGAGCGTCACGTGGGCGCAGTCCTGCGGTCCGTGCGCCCCCAGGGACTCGAACCCTGAACCCGCGGATTAAGAGTCCGCTGCTCTGCCAAATTGAGCTAGAGGCGCGTCTGGCCGACGTTGGGTGAGGGTGACCGAGGGGACTTGAACCCCCGACCTCCAGGGCCACAACCTGGCGCTCTGACCACCTGAGCTACGGCCACCACGGGCCTTCCCAGCATGGCACACGGCCGACGGCGATCCGTCCGGAGGCGGAATGCACCTCCCGACGGTTGGCGGTCAGCCGATGCAGGGCTGGTTGCGGTTGCCGGTGTTGTTCGTCCAGACGTTGTTGTCGCAGTTGAACGTGGTGTCGTGCAGGTCGAAGGCGCCACCGGCGGCGATGGTGCCGGGGCTCAAGGGCGGCACGGCGTTGTTGCGGGCGACGTTGTTGCGGATGGTGTTGTTCGTCCCGTTGATGCGGATGCCGCTGGCCGCGTTCCGCTCCGCCAGGTTGGCCTCGACCAGGTTGAGGCGGGCACCGCTCACGAAGCCGTTCCCGGCGCGGTGGGCCTTGTTGTGGAACCCGTTCCCGCGGAGGGTGTTCCGCCGCGTGATGTTGTCGCTGTTGGCGGCGAAGAAGAACACCTGGATGCCGTCGAGCCCGTTGCCCTCGACCTTGTTGTTGCTCACGACGTTGTTGTTGACGCCGGGGCCCTCGACCCGGATCCCGATGTCGTCCATAAGCGTGGGCGAGGACTCGACGTCGTTGCCCTGGACGGTGTTGTTGTCGACCAGGTTGTTGTCGGAGTTGCCGACGAGGGAGATCCCGCTGAACGGACCGTTGTGCTGCGCCCGGTTGCGCCGGATGACGTTGTTGCTGGAACCGAAGACGGCGATGCCGTCGCCGAAGTCGGTCGCCCTCGTGCCGATGTTGTCCTGGGCGACGACGTTGGTGACCGTGTTCCCGGACCCACCCTGGATGACGACCCCGGCGTCGAACAGGATGACCCGCCCGTTGCGGACGGTGACCCCGGTGCGGCCTTCCACCAGGATGCCGGCACCCTCGCCCGTCTGGGGAGCCCGGGCGAAGACCGTGCGCCCGCCCAGGTCGAGGGTGATGTTGTTGGCCCCGACCCTGATGCCGGTGCCGGTGCACGGCCCGACGTCGCTGTCGAGGGTTGTGCTCTGTGTGATGGTCTGGCCGCAGGAGACGTGTGCGGCGGAGGCGGTGCCGACCAGCAGCGTGGCGAGCACCAAGGGAACGAGCGCGACCACCGGGGTGAGCCTGCGGCAAACCTTGTTCAACGTTTCCTCCGTCTCCCCACGAGCCTGTGGCGGCTCAGTCCAGCACGCGGCTGCGCCGGGATCAATAGATGTCATCCGCCATGAGGCGAGCCCGCACGCTAGCCGAACGGTAGCGTGGAGGGAAGCCGCCGACGGACGGCTCGCCGGGTCCCCCGCCCCTGTAGCTCAGTTGGATAGAGCGGCGCCTTCTAAGACTCCCGGGATGAGCGCTTTGCTGACCTGCGACCATGCAGATCCTCGGCGAGCGAAGGGGGGTCAGTTATCCGCTCTCGTCGCTCCGCGTGAGCGGAGGTCTCCGGCTATCCACCGGAGAGTGGAATGCCCTTCGTGGCGGTCACCACCGGGGGCTGGCGCGACCAACCGACGTGTGCCGACGTAGTCGACCTCAGCGCCGTCGACGCCGCGCCCTGAGGATCGTCAGGGACCGCCGCCAGCGAAGAGGAGGTGCTGCACAGCCGGAGCCAGTGGCACGACGACGTCCCGGGCGAGACTCAGGTAGGTGGTGTCGCCTCCCTCCACTGCCAAATTCGCCGGTCGACAGCCACTCGCCGCGTCTGGTGAGTGGAGGCGCGGCCTGGCCCAGGTACCCGAGCAGGAGGGTTGGTCCCGCGACCCAGAGCGCCCCGACCCGCCCCCGCGACAGCTCGCGCCCCTGGTCGTCCCGCACGCTGACGCGGTAGGGAGGGAGGGCGCGGGCCACCGTGCCGTCCCGCCAGCACTCCAGAGTCTTGCTGGCGAAACGTCTGCCCGACCTCCGTCGAGCCGAGACCATCGAGTCTGGGGCAGCCGAGAAAGGCCCGGGCCTGCTCGGCCAGAGCGACACCGAGCGGCTCCCCGGCCGAGACCGGCACCTGGTTCGAGGACAGGCGCCTCGGTGTCCGCCGGCGACGAAGTGGGCGGAGAAGGTGGGCACGTGACAGCACCGAGACGCGGTGACGCCAGACGAGGTCGGCGATGTCGTCAGGTCAGGACGAGGGCGGTTGGCGTGGAGCACGGGCGGCACCCGCCAGCAACGGACCGCTACGTCACCGTGTTGCTGAACGACGAGTCGGGCGATGTGCTGGGCATGGTGCGCCGCCGAGACGCAGCCGCTCTGGCCAGCTTCTTTGTCATCAAGGGCCACCGCTGGTGCCGGCGGGTGAAGGTGGTGGTCTCCGACGGCTCGGAGTCCTATCGGGCGGCCATCGGCCGCGACATCGGTATGCCACCCACGTCGTGGATCGCTTCATGTGGTGCGGTTCGCGGCGGGGCTCGTCGAGGATGCGCCGGCGCATCCAGCGCCGAGAGCCCCCGGGGCCACGTGTGGCCCGCCTCCGACCACGAGGTGTTCCGCTCCCGCTTCCTGGCCCTGCGCCGGGCCGAACGCCTGGGTGAGGCCGAGCACGCTCGCCTCGAGCCCCTCTTCGCCGCCCACACCGAGCTGGCCGGGGCGTGGGGGGATGCTCCAGGAGCTGCACGGGCTGTACCTGGCTCAAAGGGAGGAAGAGGCGAGCAGGTTGAAACCCTGGTCCGAGATGGACGTATCGATGGTGTGCGCCCTCGAGGCCAGATCCTTCTCGGGGCCACGGGGGCTGATTTGGTGGGCCGGACCCCGGCTCGACGGCAAGGTGGCCAAAGTGGCGTCGGTCATTGTCGTCCGCCACGTGGATGGGACCACCCCCGCGCCAGCCGCATGGGATCGGGTCCCCCGGTGTCAACGTCGGCGTCGTGATGTTCGCGGTCTGTCCCAAGTCGTGGACTCCCGGCTACCTCACGGGGGTGTGCTCACCGCCAGGCGTGTCCACGCGAATCAAATATCGCGTAGTTCCTTTCCCACTTTTGGGTTCCCGGTCGGCGCAACCGGGGGCACGTCGGGGCGACCTGGGGTTCTTTTTACATGGCTTGGACTACACCTTGACAGCTAGGACTACCACTGTAGAGTCCTTGATGGGCCGGGTTCGCGGTTGGGGTCCTGCGTAGGGGTGAAAAGCCAGAGAAGGCGTGGAACCCACCTATTGCTAGAGAAGGCGTTCGCCTTCAAGTGCCGTGGACGCCTGCGGCGACCGTTTCACCGGGGGAACAAAGATGACCAACAAGGGGCTATCCATGCGTGCACGTTCGGTGTTGTGTCTCGTCGGCGGCGGTTCGCTGCTACTCGGGCTCCTGGCCAGCCCGGCTTTGGCCGAGCCGGCGCCAAACCAGGGCCGTTGCGTCTCCGAGCTGGCCCGAGCCGGCTTGATCGGGCGCGACCTCAACCCTGGGAAGGCGAACTTCGTCGTGGGGACCGAGGGCGACGACGTGTTCGATGCGATGGTCACGGACGACGTCGACGTCATATGCGGGTTCGGGGGCAACGACCGCATCGAGACCCTCGACGCTGGTGATGTCTTCCTCGGCGGCGAAGGCGACGACCTCGTCCCGTTCAACCGCGGCACGTTCATCGGCGGCGAAGGCAACGACTTCGTCGCCTTCAACTTCGGCACGTTCAACGGCGGCCCCGGCGACGACGTCGTCGCCTTCAACGAGTCGGGCGCCGTCTTCAACGGCGGCCCCGGCAACGACCAAGTCGACTTCAACTTCGGCACCTTCAACGGTGACGCCGGCGACGACTCCGTTATCTTCAACGAGTCGGGCGGCGTCTTCAACGGCGGCCCCGGCAACGACACGGTCGCGATCGCCTTCCCTGGCAGCACGTTCAACCAGTAGGACCCTGCTCTCGGCGACCCCACGCCGGGAGCATCGTGCGCCCGCTGCGTTCGAGGAGGGTCCCGCTCCTCGGACGCGCTAGCCCCGATCTTGACGAGATGACCGGCGGACCACCAAAGGCATTTATCGTGGCCATTGGGAGGCCTTTGCGACCATTTGTGGCGGTGGAAGTCCCGGCGACAGATTGAGGTGGCCGTCGCATTCCCGTCGTGTCATTGGCGCGTTCGACGACGCCCGTCATGCGGAGCCGAACGGCGACGCTGCGGTGCGGGTCAGGTGAAGAGGGCGATGCGCCGGTAGGCCGCGAGGAGCTTGCCGGCGGTCGGCCGCCCATCGAGGACGCCCACGACCCAACGGCCGCCGCGTCGCACGAGGCGAGCGAGCCGTCTGCCGGAGGGCACCTGGTTCATCGAGGGCCGAAGCCCCTTCTACCACGGTCTGGCGTTACATCCCCGTGGCCCCGACTACGACGGCGACGGAATGCGGATGTGGCCGTCTTCCGTACTGCAGTGGGGGCATGGTTCTCGCCGGCGCGGAGACCGTCTACCTGGGCCTGGAGGGCGACGTTCCCGTCCCCGGGGAGTACGACGGCAACCGGCACCACCGATCGAGCGGTCTGGCGGCCGAGCTCACGCGGTTCGGGCCGAGCTCGGCGGCGACGGGTTTTTGCGCCTCCATGGCCGGTCGGACGACATCGAGCTGGTGGCGGCATCTCGGGTCGCCCCTTGAGATCGAGGCGGTGCTGGTCCGGCATCCGGCGGTGACCGAGGTGGCCGTGGCCGCGGTGATGGGCGCCGACGGCGCCCTCCCGCCTCTGCGCCTCCGTCGTGCCCGTCCCAGGAGCGGCGCCGCCCCACTCCGTCGCCGCCGAGCTCGTGGCTCTGGCCCGGGCGGAGCTGGCCCCGTTCAAGGTGCCGCGATCGGTGACCTGTCATCGATGCCCTGCCTCGGACGTCCACAGGGACGCGCCGCCGGTTCGTCCTACGCGCGGGCGGCTGGCCCCCAAGCGGCGGCCTGGACCTCCCCGCCCAAGGCTGGCGACCCTCTGAAGCGCACGCCGTAAAGAAGAAAGAACGGAACCGGGGGGGGGGGGGGGG
>DATACM010000414.1:0-7541 GCA_036259055.1 Acidimicrobiales bacterium
GCGTCGCGTTCGTGTCGCCGCGATCGGCCCTGGACCGTAGGCGGCGGGCGCCGTTCGCCGACGAATCGCCAAGTTTTCGGCCGCCGATGAGTTGCGGCCTCGTTCCGCGTCTCGTTGGGGCGTCGCACGACCACCGCCAACGGGAGAAGCCGCATGGAGACAGTGACTTCCAAAGACAGCACGACGATCGCCTTCGACCGGCTGGGTCAAGGCCCGCCTGTCATCCTGGTGGGCGGCGGACCCACCGACCGTTCTGCCCATGTTCCCTTGGCCGAGCTCTTGGCGCCTCCACCGGCGTCAGCCCAAGAAGCGCGACCGCCACCGGCAGCGCCCGGGGACGAGGTGTTCGACGGCTACGGCCTGCTCAGTGGGACGGACGTCGTCAGACTGGCTGACGGCGAGTTGTCAACTGCTTGACGCTTCCCCCTCCACTCCCCCACTCGACAGGCGCGGCCACGATGCGCGGCACCGGCAGGCATCGAGCACTGCCCGTCCGGGCGGGTTCTTCGCCAACGCCGCCTGGCTCGCCTGCGCCGTGTTGACCCACAACCTCATCCGCTGGGCGGCGCAGCTCGGTGGCATCCGTCCGGACGTCCACCTCACGGTGGCTTGCACGGTCCGATCCCGTCTGGTCGTCTCCCCGGACGGCTGGTCAGCCGCAGTGAGCGGTTCTTTCTTGTCCGCAGTACTGAGAGGAGGGCCTCCGCGATGGGCCGGTAGGGGACGGGGGCGGGGGACGGCGCGGCGCGTCCCCGAAGTACCTCATCCCCGCCTCGCGGGAAGCGGTGGCGGCGGCCGAGACCAGTCGGTCTTCCCGACACCGGCCTCGCCGAGCACGAACACCACCGCACCCTCGCCGGCGGCGCCTCGGGCGACGGCACTCGTGAGCACCGCCAGCTCGACGTCGCGTCCGACAAGCAGGGGGCAGCGGACTTCTGGCACCGCCCCAGTACCGCGGGCGACGAGCTCCCCAGCAGGGGTGACGCTGGCCTCCCGAGCCGGCGCGGTTCGTACGTAGCCGGGCCGGCCGAGGATACGTAGTCCTCCCGCTGTGCCGGCGGGCCGTGGTCCTCAGTATGTGGACCATGAGACCAACAGAGACCGGAGGGCATCCGATGACCACGTACCTCCCCCCCACCACCAGCGTGCGGCAGACGACCACCATGAGGATCGGGCTCGGCCTGCCTCAGCTCGGGCCGTTCGCGGATCCCGAGGCGACCCGCACAGTCGCCCGTGCTGCCGAGAAAGCGGGCTTCGCGTCGCTGTGGGCGATGGACCGCCTGCTGTCGCCCCTGGCGCCTCGGACGATGCGGTACCCCGGCAGCGCCGACGGCGCGCTTCCGAAGGAACAGCAGATCGTCCTCGACCCGCTTGTCGCGCTCACCGTGGCGGCGGCCGTGACCGAACGGATCTCAGTCGGCACCGACGTCCTGGTCGCGCCCTGGTACCCACCTGTGCTGCTCGCGCGCAGCCTGGCCACGCTCGACCAGGCGAGCGCCGGGCGGCTCGTCGTGGGTCTGGGTCTGGGATGGTCCGTCGACGAGTTCGACGCCGTCGGCGCGCCCATGCGGCAGAGGGGCGCCCGCCTGGACGAGATCCTCGACGTGATGGAGACACTGTGGAACGCGGAGGCGACCGAGATCGAGACGAGCCACGAGCGCATCGCGGCCAGCGTGGTCGGCCTCAAGCCCGTCCAGCGGCCGCATCCGCCGATCCTCCTCGCCGCGTCCACGCCCGCCGGGCTAGAACGCGTCGCCCGCCGGGCCGACGGCTGGCTTCCGTTTGGCCTGCCGCTCGACGGGATCCGCTCGATGTGGGCCAGCGTCCGGCAGGCGGCCGAACGGCACGGACGTGACCCGGAACAGCTGCAGCTCGTCCTGCGAGGCGATCCGACGTTCACGGACGTCCGACTGGGGGCCGATCGGATGCCGTTCACGGGCACGTGGCAACAGGTGATCGACGACATCCATCGAGCTCGGGAGCTGAGGGTGGCGGAGCTCATCCTCGACCTGCAGACCAGCTCCCGCAGCCCGGACGAGCTGGTCGAGACGGCCATTCGCCTCACCGAGGAGGACCGCACCGTGCTGGCGGCGTGATCGCCCGGTGCACAACGCCCCGCCCCCGGCGACGGGCGAGCTTGCCGGGCCAACCTTGGCAGTCCGCCGTGGTTGGCCGGGTCAGGTGGCCTCGGCTCAGGCTCTCAACGGCGGCCGAATCTTGACCCCCGGGTCAGCTTTAACGTGCCGCTGACACTGGCGCTGGTCGCCATCGTCTCCATCCTTTCCCAGGTCGTCACCGGGGTGGGAAGACATTCTTGAGTCGCGAGGGGAATCCTGAGAGCGAGCCCGCCGAGCACTAGATCCACTCGAGACCTTCAGCGCCATCGAGTTCAGCTTCTCGACGGTCCGTCTCCCGACGTGGGGGCAGTGGGTCGGGGGTCGCGAGGGCAGGCCGGGCGCTGGCGTTCAAGCTGCTCGAGGCGGCTCAGCAACGGTGGCGTCGCGTGAACGCACCGCACGTCGTCGCCTCGTCCGAGAGGGCGCCAGTTCGAGAAGGGGATGCTGAGCGAGCGACCGACGGGCAGGATCAGGGAAGCCGCCGCGTACTTGGGGCGCTCCTACAGGGATGACTTGCGGAATCCAAATCCACCGGTCTTGCCGATTCCTCCAAGCGGGGGAGGCCGCCACCGGCGTCCCCCGCCGCTCGACGATGTTCCCACTCCGGGGCGTTGCGTGAGCGCTCTCGGGGTCGTCGCCGTTCTGACCGACGCGCGGATTCGGCGGGGCGTGGAGAGCATCTGGCGCTGGCCGCCAGGCGTAGCGAAGCGACCAGAATGAGACGGTGAGGTCGTTGGCCGCCACCGTTCTCGGACTGCTCTCCGACGACGACCGGTTGCGGGTTGTGGCATCCCTTGCCCTCGGCGCGCACGAACCGGCCGACGTGGCGGCGCGCGCCGGGATGGACGTGCGGCGCGCCGGTCGTGCCCTCGCCCGCCTGACGAGCGCCGGACTCGTCGAGCAGGACGGCAGTGGCTACCGGCTTGTGCGCGAGCGGTTCCGTGAGGCCCTCGCGTCGATACCTCGTGACGAGCCGACCCCGGTGCTCGAAACGGGTCTGGGGCAAGAGGCCGACCGCGTCCTGGCCACGTTCCTGCGCGACGGCAAGCTCAACTCCATCCCAGTGAACCGCACGAAGCGGCTGATCGTCCTCGACTACCTCGCCGGCCGGTTCGAGTTGGGCCAGGTCTTCTCGGAGAAAGAGGTGAACGAGACGCTCCGGGAGGTCCATCCCGACGTCGCCGCCCTCCGCCGGTACCTCGTCGACGAAGGCTTTCTCGGCCGCCGCGACGGCTACTACTGGCGCATCGGCGGCACCGTCACCGTTTAGCCAGCTACGGCACCGCCGCAGATGTTCCGAGGACCGGCTCATCCTCTTGGAGGCAACGCAACGATGCGTCCGGGTTCCTCTTAGGGGCACGCGCTGGCGGCGGCCGAACTGACGCCGTCTCTTGACCGAGGGGTCCGCCCTGGCCGCTCGCGGGGCTCCTGACCGCTCAGAGCCCTCACCCTGAGGTCTTGTTCCCCGCCTTCTTGGCCGCCTTCACCGCCTTCTTGGGCGCGGCCTTTGCCGCCTTCTTCGACGCCGCCGTGGCCTTCTTGGTGGGCGCGACGGCCTTGGCCGGACTCTTCGTCGTCACCGGGATCCTCCGCGCCGCGGTGCCCGTGGAGGCCCCTGCGGTGGGCGGCGCCTTCTTCGCCGGTCGCTCGGCGGCACGTCGGGAAACTTGGCGCGCCGCGGGAAGGAGCTCGAGGACCGGTTGGGTCTGCGCCGTAAGGTGCTCGAGGACCTCGAACCCTCCGGAATGCACGTCGACGAAGTCAGGGTTGGTTGTCTCGAAGAGGTCCGAGGCCAGGAAACGCTCCATGGATTCCCGGTCGTCCCACAGGTATATGGCGCCGTAGCGACCGCGGTCTGGGTCCTCGAGCCAGATCTTCGCTTGCAGCCCCGGCATGGCCGCGAAGCGGGAGGCGACGTCGTTTGCGACGTCGAGGTACTCACGCTCGGAAATCCCGGCGAGCCCGTAGGTGACGACCTGAACGTACATCTCTCCCCCTTTGCGTCTGGGCACTCCGCCCTGCGGTTCCTTCTCCACGCCGCGGGAGAAGTCCTACCAAGCCGACCAACACCACCTGGTACGGGAGTGCCAACGCCGTGAGGAGGCCGGCCAGGAGTCTGTCGTCGCGCAGGTGCTCGCCGCGTGGTCGCCGCGGTCAGGACTGCCGCCGCGTTTCGCGCTGGGCGCCGGGGGTAGTCGTTGTCGAGAGTCGACGCAGGCGGGGAGCGAGGATGGAGATCGACGGGCACCAACCGACCGTCTCGCTCGGCGTGGGCGGAGCGCTGCCGCTGGTCGGTCTGGGGACGTGGGAGATGACCGGATCGGTCTGCTATCGGGCCGTCCGCTACGCGCTCGATGTCGGCTACCGCCACATCGACACGGCGACCATGTACCGCAACGAGCGCGATGTCGGTCGCGCCGTGCGCGACAGCGGGCTTCGCCGCGAGGACGTGTTCGTGACGACCAAGCTGCCACCCCGCGATGCCGGGCACGAACGCAGAACGCTCGAGGCGAGCCTGCGAGCGTTGGCGACGGAGTACGTCGACCTGTGGCTCGTTCATTCGCCTCCTCCGCGTCGGGCTGCGCCGCAGATGTGGAAGCAGCTCCTCGTGGCCCGCGACGAGGGGAGGGCGCGGGCCGTCGGCGTCAGCAACTACTCCACGGCCCAGCTGGACGAGCTCGTCGGGGCGACCGGCGAACGTGCCCAGGTGAACCAGATTCGTTGGGGGCCGGCCCTGTACGACCCCGACGAGCTCGAGGGCCACCGCCGGCGTGGCGTCGTCCTCGAGGGGTACAGCCCGTTCAAGAGCACCGACCTGCGGCACCCGGTGCTGACCGAGGTGGCCGGCCGCTACGGGGTCACCGCGGCTCAGGTCGTGGTGCGATGGCACGTCGAGCACGGCGTGGTCGTGATCCCCAAGTCGGCCACACCCGAGCGGATCGCGGCCAACTTCGACGTGTTCGGCTTCTCACTCGACCACCAAGACGTGCGCCGCATCGACGCGCTGTCCAACGCCGTTCGCCGGTAGCCCCGTCGTGACGTCACTCGAGTCCGGGCCGTGGCGCTGACCGCTGATCGCATCCGTCTCGCGTTCGCCGGCGTAGGCGTCGCGGTTGTGTCGGTGTTCTTCCTCTTCGTTGATCTCGGGGGAACAGTCGAGGGCTCCCCGAGCCCACTCAGTGCCATTCCGATCGCGATCTGGGCACTTCCTCTTCTGCTCTACGTTCGTGCCGTGACGTCCCGTATTGCGAGCGCTGCTGGCGGTCTGGCGCTCAACGCGCTGGTGGTCTGGGCTCTTGTTGCCCTGTTCCGAGATACCCACTCCACGAGCGGAATCGGCGTGCTGACGCTCCCGATGCTCCTGGGCTTGGTCGCCGCGCTCATCGTCGTCCTCGACTCGGTGAGCCACCGGTGGGCTCGACGATCTCCCGGGTCGGGACCGGAGGGGTAACGATCGGAGGCAACTCGGCGGGTGACGAGTGAGTACCGCTCCTCCGAGTTCCCCCGAATCCGCCGGCCTGAGGTCGTGTCGTCGGCCGTCAGTCTGCTCCTCGTGGGAGGAGAACCGCCGAGTGCGGCGACCTCCCTGACGAGCCATGACCCCATCTCATCCGCGGAACACAGCCCCGACGAACTTCTGCTGGTCCATCCTCACAGTGCAGGACGCCGATGTCCCTGCGCATGCACCGCTCCAGCCACCGAACGTCGATCCGGAGTCCGGCTGGGCGTGGAGCGTCACAAAGGTGTTGCTCGGGTACCGAGCCCCGCAGGTCGTCGACATGCCGTTGAAGCCGCTATGGCAGCTGATTCCGGGAGGGCTACTAGTCACCCTGCCGCTGCCGAAGGCGCATCCGAACGAACAAGCGCGGTCGCTGGTCACTCGCACGGAGAGGGGCTGCAGCGCGACGAACGTTGCTGTGACAGAGCGCGCCTCAGCCAGTGTGACCGTGCATGACGCCCTCCCTGTGCATACCCCGCTCCAGCCGCTGAACAGTGAGTTGAAGTTGGGCTCAGCTGTCAACGTCACCGAAGTGCCGACTGGGAATGACTGTGAACACGTCGTGCCGCAGTGGATTCCTGCTGGGTTGCTGGTCACCGTGCCGCTCCCGTCCCCGGTCTTGGCGACGGTCAGCGTGTGCAGGTTCGTGGGCGTACACGTGAGGGATACGGCGCCGGAACCCTGAGCGTACGTGAGGCTCAGAACGCCCTGGGCGGCGTTCCCCACGTTGCACGGAACTCCTTGCAGCTGGTCGAAGTTGGTGAGCCCTGGCCGGGAGGACCCGGCGGGCCCCCCGGTCCCGGGGGTCCCTCTGGCCCTTCTGGCCCCGGAGGCCCCGGATCGCCCTGCGGCCCCGGGTCGCCCTTCGGCCCTGGAGGCCCGGGGTCACCCTTGTCGCCCTTCTCATACCACGTGCGAGGAACCTCATTTGCCCTGCAATCGCTGGTACTACCGACGATGCGGACATTGCCGCTGTTCTCCGCGACGCAGGCCGTGATGGCGTCGGACGCACTTGTCTGAGCGATGGCGACACCGCCGACCACGCTCGCCGTCAGCACGGCACTGGTGACGGCGGCGATCACGGGTGACTTGAACCGGCCCACGCGGTTCTCCCTTCTCTTGCGGGCGTCCGTGCCCAGCGGCTCGTCGGGAGTGACGCTGCCTGGAGACATGATCCGCAGAGGGACCTGCTGATACCAGGGTGCTCACCGCCGGGCCGTGGCGCCCGCCGGAGCCCTATTCGGTCGCGATGGCTCGCAGGACGTCGAGCTTGGCCGCCCGGCGGGCAGGGGCGATGGCGGCGATGACCCCCGCCACCCCCGCCAGGACCACGATCGTCAGGAGCTGCCCGACCGGGATCGACAGATGGTTGATGCCCTCGCTGTCCAGCGCCTCGACCAGCGCCCACCCGAAGAAGACGCCGATGAGGAGGCCGAGGAACGTGCCCTGCAGGGCGATGATCACCGACTCCCATCTCACCGCAGAGCGCAACTGCGACCGGGTCATGCCGACGCTGCGCAGCAGCCCGAGCTCGCGGGTGCGCTCGAGGATCGAGAGGGCGAGCGTGTTGCCGATCCCGAGCAGGGCGATCACGATGGCCAGCGCGAGGAGGGCGTAGACCAGGCCGAGCATCTGGTTCACGAAGCTGGTCTGCTCCTCCTTGAAGCCGGTGCGGTCCTTCACCTCGGCGCCAGGGAAGTCGTCGGCGGCCCTTTGGATGGCGGCCCGCGCCGTCTCGGCGCTGACGCCGTCGGCCTTGTCGATGAGGATGAGGGTGTCGAACTGGTCGGCGAAGTTGGCTTCATAGGCCTCGAGGCCGAGCAGGTAGTCGCCGGCGGGCTGGTTCTCCCCGTAGATCATGGTGACGGTAAGCTCTTTGGTGCCGGTGTCCTTGAACCGGACGGGGACCTTGTCGCCCAGCGCCA
>DATACM010000415.1:0-3439 GCA_036259055.1 Acidimicrobiales bacterium
GCCGTTCCCGCGTGGCCCCGACGACTGGCGTGGCGAGACCGAAGCCGAAGGCTTGGCCTGGGACGACTGCGCCGTCGTGGAGCTTGCTGGGCAACCAGCCGAGGCCAAGTTCCGCGGGGAACTACCGAACGTGGCTGAGGAGGAACCGAAGGAGTGGCAAAGCGCCGCCGAGTGGAGTGAGAAGGCAGGCGTCCCGGTCGAGCAATGTCTCGAGGAGGCGCTCATGCTGGTGGACGACCACTGGCCGGCGATCGAAGCACTCGCTAGGGAGCTCGTCACCCGGGAGGAATTGGACGGGCCGACTGCCATCGAGGTCATCCGGCCGCTTCTCCACCGCTCGTGACCATTTCGTGACCAGCGGCGACCGGCTGAGGCCCTCGGGAGCGCTGTGACCAGCGGTTTCCCGGTGCCGACGGAGAGATTCGAACTCTCACTGACGACGCCCTAAACGTCGTGCCTCTGCCAGTTGGGCTACGTCGGCTCCTGCTTCGTCGCTTCTTCCTGTCTACACCAGCGCTCGCCACCGTAGGCACGTCGGGGCCGCTACCCTCGACCTCATGACCCCCGATCAGCTGGCAGTCCCGCCGTTCACCGGTCAGATGACCCAGGGCGACCGGGCCAACGACGTCTACGCCCGCCTGCTCAAGGAGCGCATCGTCTTCCTCGGCACTCAGGTCGACGACGCCGCCGCCAACCTCATCTGCGCACAGCTCCTGCTGCTGCAGAGCGAGGACGACGAGAAGGACGTCTTCCTCTACATCAACTCTCCGGGGGGCTCGGTGTCGGCCGGGATGGCCATCTACGACACGATGCAGTACGTCACGTGCGACGTGGGCACGATCTGCCTCGGCCTGGCCGCCTCCATGGGCCAGTTCCTCCTGTGCGCGGGCACGCCCGGCAAGCGCTACGCCCTCCCTCACTCGAGGGTGCTCATGCACCAGCCGTCGGCCCAGATGCAGGGCGCCGCCGTCGACATCGCCATCCACGCCGAGCAGATCGTCTACACCAAGCGCATCATGGCCGAGCGCATCGCCCAGCACACCGGCCAGAAGGTCGAGCAGATCGAGGCTGACTTCGACCGCGACCGGTGGTTCACCGCCGACGAGGCCCGCAGCTACGGCATCATCGATCACGTGATCTCCCGCTCCCGTCAGGTCGCGGCCTGATCCTCGGCGAACCGGGCGGCGGCGGCCGGCCCTAAGCACACCCTTGAAGGTCGCGGTCACCGGCGCGTCGGGCCTGATCGGGTCGCATCTCGTCCGGTCGCTCGAGGCCGACGGCCACCAGGTCACCCGGGTGGTACGCCGGGAGGCGACCGGTCGGGGCGAGGTGCGGTGGGACCCCGGCGCCGGCACCGTCGACGCGGCCGGGCTCGAGGGGCACGACGTCGCCGTCCACCTGGCGGGCGCCGGCATCGGCGACCACCGATGGACGAACGCCCACAAGGCCAGGGTGCTCGACAGCCGAGTGGCGGGCACGAGCCTCATCGCCGAGACCCTCGCCTCCCTCGACCGCCCGCCGGCGGTGCTGGCTTCGGGCTCAGCCATCGGCTACTACGGCGACCGGGGCGACGAGGAGCTGACCGAGGCGAGCGCCCCGGGGACGGGGTTCCTCGCCGAGGTGGTGCAGGCGTGGGAGGCGGCCACCGCACCGGCGAGCAGGGCGGGCATCCGCGTGGCCCTCCTGCGGAGCGGGGTGGTGCAGAGCCCCGACGGCGGCGCCCTCAAGCGCCTGCTCCTGCCCTTCCGGCTGGGGCTCGGGGGGCGCATCGGCTCGGGCCGCCAGTGGCTCAGCTGGGTCGCCATCGACGACGAAGTCGGCGCCATCCGCCACGTCCTCGCCGCCCCGTCGGTCGAGGGGCCGGTCAACCTGACGGCGCCCAACCCAGTCACCAACGCCGAGTACACCCGCGTCCTCGGCCGGGTGCTGCACCGCCCGACCATCGTGCCCACGCCCACGCCGGCGCTGCAGCTGCTGCTCGGACGGGAGCTGGTGTCGGAGATGCTCCTCGGCGGCCAACGGGTGGTCCCCGCCGTGCTCCAGGCCTCGGGGTACACGTTCACCCACCCGTCGCTCGAGGAGGCCCTGGCGTGCATGCTCGACCGCCGGGGCGGTCAGGGCCAATTTCCGCCTCGCCCCTCCGCAGAGGCGTAGCCTTGTGGGCATGGCGGACGGCGTGACCTCGCAGGGAACGATCCCCTCCGCCGGCGAGCACGCCGGTGACGACGGCTTGAGCGGGTTCTGTCCCCGCTACCACCGGGCGATCGAGATCGTCGGCCGGCGATGGACGGGTGCGATCATCCGCGCCCTTCTGGCCGGCGATATCCGGTTCAGCCACATCCGGGCCACCGTGCCCGGGCTGTCCGACCGGCTCCTGTCGGAGCGGCTCAAGGAGCTGGAGGCCGAGGGCATCGTCGAGCGGCGGGTGCTCGCCGACACGCCCGTTCGTATCGAGTACCACCTCACGCCCAAGGGAGAGGCGCTGGCATCGGTGGTCCAAGCCGTCTCGGCATGGGCCGAGGCGTGGCTCGCCGACGAGCCCGCCGCCCACGCCTGATCCCCGCCTGCCGCCCCGGGTGACCGTCAGTAGGCTCTGACCATCATGAGTCCAGCGGTGCGCACGGCCCGGGCGTTGCGAGCGGCGGCGATCACCCTGGTGCTCGTCGCCGTCGGCTGTAGCCGCGCCGAGCCGGCTCCCCGTGCCGCTGCCCCGGCGCCCCCGCCGGCGGTCGAGCCCGCTGCCTCGCCGGTCCCGTCGCCCCCTCCGCCGCCGCCCAAGAGCGTCGTGGCCACCGCCCGGGTGCCGGTCGTGCAGGTGTACGCCGATCCGTCCACCGCCACCCCCACCGCGTCGATCGCCAACCCCAACGACTACGGGGAGCCGGTCGTCTTCCTGGTGAGAGCGCCCCAAGGCGAGTGGCTGCACGTCTCCGTCCCCAAGCGCCCCAACGGGGCCACCGGTTGGATCCGCGCCTCCGACGTCACCTTGTCGGAGAGCGAATGGCGGCTGAAGGTAGAGCTGGGTGCCCGCAAGCTCACCGTGTGGAAGGGCGCCGACGTCGTGCGGGAGGAGACGGTGGCGGTGGGCAAGGCCAGCGCTCCCACGCCCACCGGCGACTTCTACCTCACCGAGCTGCTCGACACGGGGGAGCCGGCCGGACCGTACGGGCCCTGGGCGTTCGGCCTTTCCGCCTACTCCGACGTCTACACCAGCTTCGCCGGTGGACCGGGACAGGTCGGTCTGCACGGCACCAACGAGCCGGCCAAGCTCGGGCGGGACGTGAGCCACGGCTGCATCCGGGTGACCAACGAGGCCATCACCGCCCTCGCCGCCGAGCTGCCCGTGGGGTCCCCGATCTCCATCGTTCCCTGACGCGACGTGGGGGGGGGGGGGGGGGGGGGGGGGGGGGGGGGGGGGGGGGGGGGGGGGGGGGGGGGG
>DATACM010000416.1:0-7045 GCA_036259055.1 Acidimicrobiales bacterium
TGGCCCGAGCGGGGCCTCACCGAGGCCGACCCCGACCCCCTCGACCTCCTCGCCGGGCCCACCGGGCGGCCTCTGGGCTGAGGTGAAGCGCATCCTCTTGGTCGCCGCCCTGGTGGCGGTGACCTTCTTCGGGATCGACGCGCTCGCCGACCAGACCCAGAACCGCCCCGACCGGCCCCAGCCCGGGACGTCGAGCGAGATCGTCCTCTCGGTGGAGGCCAAGGGCCGCCAGCGCTCGGCGGTCTACGCCGCCGAGAGCCTGTGGGGAGCCTGCCGGGGCACCGTCGAGCAGTCGCTCGTCGCGCCGGGCCCGGTGGAGATCGCCCCCGGCCAGGTGAGGCTCGTCACCGAGCCGGCGCTGGGGCCGCATGCCTGGCGCCGCCTGCGGGGCTGCCTGGAGGACGCCACCATCGACCTGGTCCGGGCCCGAGTCGTGTCCAAGCACGACCTGGTGCCCGGGCCTACAGCCGAGACCAGATCCGGCGAGGGGCGTCGAGCGTCCGGCTGATGGCGGTGATAGCGGGGTTGGGACGGTCCGGCCCGTCGCCCAGCCCCGCCACGAACGCGATCTGCTCCAGCGAGGGCGGGCCCACGGCGAGGTTGCGGCGGACGGCCTGCGCCGGGCGGGCCTCCCCGTTCGTCACCAGGTAGGAGCCGACCATGGTGCCCGTGCGGCCCACGCCCGCCCCACAGTGGACGAACACCTTCCCGGGCGAGGAGTGCACCACCTCGAGGAAGCGGGCGACCTCGTCACGGCTGGGCGTCTGCCCGTCGCGCATCGGGATGCGCACGATGTTCAGCCCGAGGTCCTTGGCGGCGGAGATGTCGCCCTCGATGCCCTCCTCCGCCCGGAGGTCGACGATCGTCCTGGCGCCCTGTCGGGCCAGCGCCCGGTAGCCCTCAGGGGTCGGCGCTGCCCCGCGCCACACGCGTTCGTCGACGACCTGGAAGTTCTTGACCCCGCGGACGTCGGGCGCCGCCGCCTCGGCCGTGGAGTTGCGGGCCCAGGCGGACATCACGTACACGGCCACGTTCCCGATCACCAGGAAGCAGGCGAAGGCCGCCACGCACTTCAGCAGCACCCTGCTCGCTGAGCGTAACCGCACGGCCGGTTGTCCTCCCTGGAACGTCGGGTCCCGCACTTTTGGACCTGCCCGCTTCGGCAGCGTCGCAAACCAGGTTTCGGCTTGTCAAAAGTGGACATTGAGCCGACCGGTCGTTGCCAGGGGGCCACGTCGGTGTTACACAAGCCCATGACTCGTCGCTCGCCCAAGGCCCGGCTCCTGCTCGGGCTCGTCCCCGCACTGGTCGTACTCGCCCCCGTCGGCACCGCCCAGGCGGCCCACGTCTCGTGCGGGGCGGTGATCACGACGGACACCGTGCTCGACCGCGACGTCGGCCCGTGCTCGTCGGGGGGCCTGCGCATCACCGCCAGCGACATCACCCTCGACCTCAACGGCCATCGGGTCTTCGGCCGCTCCGGACCCGGAGACGGCACGGGCATCCTGCTTTTCCGTGTGACCAACGTCACCGTGAGGAACGGCACTGTCACCAACTTCGACATGGGCGTGGCCATCGAGGGGGGCGCGGCCAACACCATCCGGGGCATCACCGCCCGGGACAACATCGGGTCGGGCAGCACCAACGGGGGCGACGGCATCGCCGTGCTGTCGTCGAGGGAGAACCGCATCCTCAACAACCGCGCCAACAACAACGGCGGACTGTCGGGCATCGGGCTCTACACCAATGTCGACCTCGCCCACCCCCGCACGACCAGCGGGCCGTCCAGCGGCAATCTGGTCCAGGGGAACCAGGTCCACAACAACATCGCCAGCCGCTTCGGCGACGTGACCACCACCGACAACATCGGCATCCGGGTCGAGCCGAACACGTCCGGCAACTTCATCGTCGGCAACAGCGTGGTGGGCAACGGCCTCGACGGCATCACGCTCTTCGTCGGGGCCAACAACAACGTGATCCGGGGCAACCACGTCCGTCGCAACGGGCTCTACCGCACCACCGCCCGGCGGGGGAACGGCATCGGGCTGCAAAGCCTCCCCGGGGTGCAGGGGGCCAGCTTCAACCTGGTCGAGGGCAACGTGGTCACCGACAACGGCGACAACGGCATCGTCCTGCGCGGGCCGCGGGGCGGCGCGCTGGGGGCGGTCAACAACGTCGTGCGGAACAACATCGCCATCCGCAACGCCGTGCTGCCGATCCTCGGGCCCGCCTTCGGGCCCGCCTTCGACCTCAACGACGACAACCCAGACTGCGACAACAACGTGTGGCGGGACAACATCTACATCACCGTCGACCCACCGTGCGCCGCCGACACCCCCTAGGACGTGGACGGCTAGCGAGGCTGGTCCTGGTACACCAGGCGGGTCTCGCCCACGAGGATCTCGTCGCCGGGGAAGAGCGGGCGCTCGCCCTCCACCAGCTCGCCGTTGATCCACGTGCCGTTGAGCGAGCCCACGTCCGCCACCCACCAGCCGGCGGGCAGCTCCTCGAACACGGCGTGGCGGCGTGACGCGGTGCGGTCCTCGGAGAGGACGATGTCGTTGGACGGGTCCCTACCGATCGTCATCTGCCCGCCGCGGAGCTCCACTCGCCCGACCCCGCCCGGTCCGGAGACCTCGAGGTGAGCCACCGGTGACCGCTCAGTCGGGCCAGGCGGCCCGCAGCCGCTCGAAGGTGGAAGGAAGCGCCTCGGGCAGCACCCGGGTCTCGGCCAGCACCGTCATGAAGTTGGTGTCGCCGTTCCACCGGGGCACGCAGTGGACGTGGAAGTGGCCGGGCACCCCCGCCCCCGCCGCCCGCCCCAGGTTGACGCCGATGTTGAGGCCCTCGGGCGAGTAGGCGGCGCGCAGGGCTCGGACCGCCGAGGACACCACCCCCCAGAGGTGGACGGCCTCCTCGCCCTCGAGGTCCTCGATGTCGGCGTGGTGGCGCACGGGCATCACCATCAGGTGGCCACTGGTGTAGGGGAAGGCGTTGAGCACGGCCGCGCACCGATCGTCGCGCCACACCACGTAGGTCTTGTCCGGCGGCTCGTCGCTCTCGAGGATCCGGCAGAAGACGCAGGCCGCGTCGTCGCCGCTCTCGGTGGCGTCCGACTCGAGGTAGGGGAGCCGCCAGCCGGCCCAGAGCCGGGCGAGGCGGTCTTGCTGCTCGCCGGGCTCGCCGGGCTCGGTCACCTGCGCGCAGCCACGTCGGCGGCCAGCCGCTCGGCGAACGCCTCGACGGGGACGCCCCGTTCGACCTCGCCTCCCCGCGGGTTGACGCCCACGGTGCCGGCGGCCATGTCGTCGTCGCCCACGACGAGGACGTACGGCAGCTTCTCCAGCTTGGCCTTGCGGATGCGGGCGCCCAGCGGCTCGTCGGCGGGGACGTGGTCGACCCGGAACCCCTGCTCCCGCAGGCGTCCCACCACCGCCCCGGCGTAGCCGTCGTGGTCGTCACGCACACCGAGCACCCTCGCCTGCACCGGCGCCAGCCACACCGGGAAGGCCCCGGCATAGTGCTCGACGAGGATCCCGAAGAAGCGCTCGATCGAGCCGAACAACGCTCGGTGGATCATGATCGGGCGGTGACGGGCGTTGTCGGGGCCCACGTAGCCCAGGTCGAAGCGCTGGGGCATCTGGAAGTCCACCTGCAGGGTGGAGAGCTGCCACGGCCGGCCGATGGCGTCCCGGACGTGGATGTCGATCTTGGGCCCGTAGAACGCCCCTTCGCCCTCGGCCACCCGGTACTCGAGGCCGGACGCCCGGATCGCCTCGAAGAGAGCGTCGGTGGCCATCGCCCAGTCCTCGTCCGACCCGACCGACTTCTCCGCCGGGCGGGTGGAGATCTCGGCGGTGAAGGACTCGAACCCGAACGTCCTCAGCATGCGCACGACGAAGTCCAACAGCGAGCCCAGCTCGGGCACGAGCTGCTCGGGGGTGCAGAAGATGTGGCTGTCGTCCTGGGTGAACCCCCTCGTGCGCAACAACCCGTGGATGACACCCGAGCGCTCGTAGCGGTACACCGTGCCGAACTCGAACAGCCGCAGGGGCAGCTCCCGGTACGAGCGGAGCCGGCTGCGGAAGACGACCAGGTGGAACGGGCAGTTCATGGGCTTGGGGTAGTAGGCCGCCCCTTCGAGCTCGAAGGGCGGGTACATGGCGTCGGCGTAGAAGCCCAGGTGCCCGCTGATCTCCCACAGGTCGGAGCGGGCCAGGTGGGGGCTGTAGACGAACTGGTAGCCGGACGTCTCGTGCTCGGTGCGTGAGAACTCCTCCATCAGGCGGCGCACCATGGCCCCGTTGGGATGCCACACGGCCAGCCCCGCCCCGAGCTCGTCGGGGAACGAGAACAGGTCGAGCTCGGGGCCCAGCCGGCGGTGGTCGCGCCGCTCGGCCTCTTCCAGGCGGTGGAGGTGCTCGGCCAGCGCCTTGGGTGACTCCCAGGCGGTGCCGTAGATCCGCTGGAGCATCGGCCTGCGCTCGTCCCCCCGCCAGTAGGCGCCGGCCACCCGCATCAGCTTGAAGGCCCCCAGCCTCGAGGTCGAGGGGACGTGGGGGCCCCGGCAGAGGTCGACCCAGCCGTCGTTGCGGTGCGTGCTCACCACCGATCCGCCCGCCCCCTCGCCGGGGTCGACGCCCTCGATGATCTCCACCTTGAACGGCTGGTCGGCAAAGCGGGCCAGCCCCTCGTCGCGGGACAGCTCCTCGCGCACGAAGGGCTGGTTCTCAGCGACGATCTCCCGCATGCGCGCCTCGATGCGAACCAGGTCGTCCTCGGTGAAGTGGGCCCCCCCGGGGAGGTCGAAGTCGTAGTAGAAGCCGTCCTCGACGGGCGGGCCGATGGCGTACTTGGCCCCCGGGAAGAGGTCGCACACCGCCTGGGCCAGGACGTGAGCGGTGGAGTGGCGGAGGACGGCGCGGCCCTCGTCCGAGTCGGCGGTGACGATGGCCACCGACGCCCCGTCGGGGAGCGGGCTGGTGAGGTCGATCTCGGTACCGTCGACCCGGGCGGCCACCGCCGCCTCGGCCAGCCGCCGGCCGATGGAGGCCGCCAGGTCCGCCGCCGTCGCCCCCTCGGGGAGGCGGCGAGCCGACCCGTCGGACAGCGTGACCTCGATCTCGGCGGCCATGTCGGGCCGAGAATAGCGGCGGCCCCGGCCGGCCCGGATGGGAGTATCTGGGCGTGGACGGCGACGTCGTTCGCTTCGAGCTGCGGCAGGTCCGGGTCGACGGTGACGACGGCCCCATCCTCGACGGGGTGTCGTTGCGGATCCCGGCCGCCGGCCTGACCGCCATCGTGGGGCCGTCCGGGGCGGGCAAGACGACGATCCTCCGCCTGCTCAACCGTCTCGACGACCCCGACGCCGGCGAGGTGCTCTTCGACGGGCGCGACGTCCGCAGCTACGACGTGCTCGAGCTGCGCCGCCGGGTGCAGTACGTGGGGCAGGTCCCGGTGACGTTCCCGGGCACGGTGGCCGAGAACGTGGGCGACGGATGGGAGGAGCTCCTGCCCCGGGTGCACCTCTCCCCCGCGCTCGGCGGGCGGCGGGCCGACGTGCTCTCGGTGGGAGAGGCGCAGCGCATGTGCCTGGCCCGGGCCCTGGCCCGTGGGCCGGAGTGCCTCCTCTTGGACGAGCCGACGTCCGCCCTCGACCCCGGCTCGAAAGGCGAGGTGGAACGGCTCGTGCGCTCGCTCGCCGACGACGGCCTCACCGTGGTGATGGTGACCCACTCCGGCCGCCAGGCCGCCGAGCTGGCCGACCGGGTGGTCGAGGTCGGGACCGCTCGACCGGAGGACCAGTGGACGACCTGAGCGGGCGCATCTCGGCGGCCGACGTGGCCCTGGCCCTGTTGCTCTGCGCGGTCGCCGTCGTCGTCTCGCGCGTGCGCCGGGCCGACCTCGAGACGGACATCGTCGTGGCTACCGTCCGCTCCTTCGCCCAGCTGCTGGCCATCGGGTTCGTGCTCGACTTCGTGTTCGACGGGCGGGGCGTGCTGACGCCGGTCGTGCTGGCCGTCATGATCGGCACGGCCACGTTGACGTCGGGCGCCCGGGCCCGCCGGGTGCCGGGCTCTCGCCGGATCGCCGTTGCCTCGTTGGCGGTGGCCACCGCCGCCACGCTGGGGCTGCTCATCCTCCTCGGGATCGTCCCCGCCGTGCCCCGCGCCGCCATCCCCCTCGGGTCGATGATCCTCTCCAACGCCATGAACACGACCTCGCTGGTCATGACCAGGCTGCACGACGACCTGGCGTCGCACCGGCGGGAGGTAGAGGCCCGGCTCAGCCTGGGCCAGACGTCGACCGAGGCGTCCGCTCCCTGGCACCGGTCGGCGCTGCGGGCGGGGATGCTCACCATCGTCGACAACACCAAGGTCGTCGGTCTGGTGGCGCTGCCGGGCGCCATGACAGGGATGCTGCTCGCCGGCGCCTCCCCCTCGGCCGCCATCCGCCTCCAGCTGGTGGTCATGTACATGCTCCTGGCCGGCGCCGCCTTCGCCGCCCTGGTCAGCGGCCGCCTCACCGTGGGACGGCTCTTCACCGCCGACCACCAGCTCATCCGGTCGCTCCGTCGGGTTCCGGCCTAGGATCGGTGCCGGAGCAGGGGGGTTGTCGTGACCATCGAGACGACCTGGGTGCGGCTGTTGTTCGGCACTCCCGGACGCATCCTCGCCACCGCGGTCACCCTCTTCGTGCTCATCGTGGCCGCGCCGATCGTGCTCGCCCTCGTCGGCCTGTGGGTCGTGGGGGTGCTGCTGTGCCTGGTCGGCCTGGCCTGTGTGGTGGCCATCGCCCTGGGCATGCTCCCCGGCCGCCACCACCGGCGCTGACGGCCGTCAGCTGGCGAGCGCTGCGCCCTCGGAGTCACCTCGCTCCGGCGCCTTCGACCTCACTCGGGCAGGCCAGCTCTTCGTCGGGCCCCCAACAGGAGTCACCGTCGTCCCCGCTGGCGGCCGGCGTCGTGAGCTCGGGCATGTACGCGCCGAACGACATCGAGCGCGGCTTGTAGACGTCGGTCGTCAGTGGTGCGGTGACCACCCGC
>DATACM010000417.1:0-3874 GCA_036259055.1 Acidimicrobiales bacterium
AAGGCGACCCACCGGCTGCCAGCTCGATAAGCAAACGGCGAGCGAGAGCCGGCTCGCCGGCCGAGCGAGCACCTTAGAACTCGCCGCCGGGACGAAAGGAAACCGCCTGCGCTCGGTCTCTCGTGGCCGGCTGATGACTTCCTGGAACGGCGCAGGCGGTTTCCTTCCAGTCCCGGAGCAACCTCCGGTTGCGAGGCGAAACTCAGCGGAACAAGTCCTCCTGAGGGCGTCGCACCACCTCCGCCTTCACCGAGCCCTCCCGCAGCCAGGCGGGGTCGACCCCTCTGACCACGGCCACCGGGACGCCGGCCGACTTGCCCATCACCAGCTCGGCGGCGCCGGCCAGCTCGTCGGCCACCGCCACCTCGGTCACGGTCAGCGTCCGGCCGGCGGCGTCGGCGGTGCCCCGCAGGTCGACGACGGCGGCGATCCCGGCGCAGCCGATGGCGACGTCCGCCACCCCCCGGCGCCAGGGCCGCCCGAAGCTGTCCGAGACGATCACCGCCACCTCCACGCCCGCCCGGGCCCGCAGGCCGTCCCGGATGCGGCGCGCCGACCGGTCAGGGTCGTCGGGGAGCAGGGCGGCCCGGCCGGCGGGGACGTTGGACAGGTCGACCCCCGCGTTGGCGCACACGAACCCGTGACGGGTCTCGGCCACCGTCAGCTCGCCCCGCCGGCGCAGCACCCGCACCGACTCTGCCTCGACCAGCGCGGACCGGGCGGCGAGGTCGGAGTGGTCGACCTCGACCAACCGCCCCTCGGCCTTGGAGACGACCTTCTGGGTGACCACCACCACGTCCCCGTCGGCCAGCTCCGCCCGCTCGGCCACCAGCTCGGCCAGCACGTGGCCGGGGCGGACCTCGGGGATCCCCTCTACGGGTACGACGGTGAGAGTCCTCATCCCCTGCCCTGGGACCCGTCGCCGGCCGACAGGACGGTGCGGGCGAGGGCGGCGGCGTCGGCGGGCGTGCGCATCACCGTCGGCGCGACCAGGCAGCGCACGCCCTCCTCCTCCACCGCGTCGGCCAACGCCGCGTCGGCCTCGTCGACGACGAGGGTGGAAGCCCAGGGTGCCCACAGCCGGGCCACGCCCACGACCGACGACTCGTGGCCCAGCTCGGCCAGGAGGCGAGCCGCCGGTCCCCGCACGGCGGCGCCGGCCACGATGGGGGACACCGCCACCGCGTCGGCCCGGCGGGCCGCCACCGCCTCGTCGATCGCCGGCACCGCCAGCACCGGCCCTATGGACAGGAAGGGGTTCGACGGGGCGATCACCACTCGCTCGGCGGCATCTATGGCCTCCACGACCCCAGGCGCGGGCCGGGCGGTGTCGGCGCCGGAGAAGCGCACGGACCGCACGGCCACCGCGTGACGGTGGCCCACGAAGTACTCCTGGAAGCCGATCTCGCCGTGCCCGTCCACCTCCACCCGCGTCTCGACCCGGTCGTCGGTCATGGGAAGGAGCCGGCAGGCCAGGCCGAAGGCGCGGGCCAGCTCGGCGGTGACCTCGGACAGGGGCGCGCCCTCGCGGAGGCGCTGGGTCCGGTAGAGGTGGGTGGCGAGGTCGCGGTCGCCGAGGCGGAACCAGGTGACGCCGGCGGCGGACGACGCCGGGGCGGCCGGCCGCAGGCGCTCCAGCGCCTCCATGACCGTCCAGCTCTCCCCCGCCAGTCCCCACCCCCGCTCGGGGTCGGCCACGCCGGCGAGGGCGTACGTGACGGTGTCGAGGTCCGGGCTCACACGCAGCCCGTGGAGCACGACGTCGTCTCCCGTGTTGACCACCGCGGTGACCGCCGCCGGGTCGGCGACGGCCACGAGGCCGCGTAGGAGCCGGGAGGCGCCCACTCCGCCGGCCAGGGTGACGATCACCGTGCAGGAGCTGTTCGGCGGGACGTTGGCCTCACTGGAGGGCGAACCTAGCGACTCGACAGCCATCGCACGGGTTGACAACATGGCGCGCCCGCCAACTTCCCCGGCGCGCGGCACGTCGCCCTGGCCGAGCCATGACCCCCAGCCCTCTCCACGCCCTTCGACGCCTCCTGGCCAAGACCGTCCCGGCCGCCGCCGTGGCCAGCCTGGTCACGACCGGCTTGGTCGTCCCTGCGGCGCGGCCGGACCCTCCCCCTGCCGTCTCCGACAAGGTCCAGACGCTCAGCACCGACCCGGTGCGGCCGGGCTGGCGGAGGTCGGTCGAGACGGGCCAGCCGACTCAGCTGGTGGGCTTCGAGTGGAGGGGCCGAACCGAAGGAACGGTGGAGGTCCGGACCAGGAACGGGAGCGGCTGGAGCGACTGGGCACCGGTGCACGGCGATCCCTTCGAGGGGCCCGATCCCGGGTCGCGGGAGTACCGCGACCTGACGACGGCCGGGCCCCTCTGGGTGGGAAGGGACGTGCGCCGGGTCGAGGTCCGGGTGGTCGAGGGCGAGCTCCGCGGGCTCAGGCTCCACGCCCTGCGCTCGGAGGCGCCGAGGTCGGCGAGGGGCGTGAGGCGGGCCGGCGCGGTGCCCGCCCAGCCGGGCATCGTGAGCCGGGCCGGATGGGGCGCCGACGAGTCGCTGCGCCGCTTCGCGCCCGGGTGCAACGGCAACCCCGAGTACGCCCCTGCCGTCCGCTTCGCCGTGGTGCACCACACGGTGAACAGCAACAGCTACTCGGCCGCCGACTCGCCCGCGATCATGCGGGCGATCTACGAGTTCCACACCAAGACCAACAAGTGGTGCGACATCGGTTACAACTTCGTCGTCGACCGCTTCGGCACGGTCTTCGAGGGCCGCTTCGGGGGGATCGCGTCGACGGTGATCGGCGCTCACGCCCTCGGCTTCAACACCGGCAGCACGGGGGTCGCCCTGCTCGGGACGTTCTCCAACAACCCCGTCCCCCCCGCCATGTACAACTCGCTGCGCGCCGTGCTGGCGTGGAAGCTGGCGATCCACAACGTCAACCCCCTCGGCACGGTCAACACGGGCGGCCGCACCATCCCCACCGTCATCGGCCACCGTGACGTCAACGCCACCGAGTGCCCCGGGCAGATCCCCTACAACCTCCTCCCCCAGCTGCGCAACGAGCTGGCCGACCTGGTCAGGGAGCCGTCGTACGCCTTCGTGTCGGCCCGGAGCAACAAGCGCATGGACGTCGCCGGCGCATCCACGAGGCCCGGGGCGGCGGTGATCCAGTGGCCGGCCAACGGTGGGGCCAACCAGAAGTGGAACCTCGTCCCCCTCGGCGGCGACGCCTACCGCATCGTCGCCGTGCACAGCGGGCTGGTGCTCGACGTGGCCGGCGACTCGACGGCGCCGGGCGCCCCCGTGATCCAGTGGCCGTGGCACGGCGGCGCCAACCAGCAGTGGCGGCTGGCCCAGCTGCCCGGCACGGACCGCTTCCGGATCACCTCAGTCCGCAGCGGCCACGTGCTCGACGTGGAGGGCGAGTCGACGGCCGACGGGGCCCGGATCCTCCAGTGGCCGTGGCACGGCGGCGCCAACCAGCAGTGGAGCCGGCCACAGGTGTGAGCGGCGGTCGAGGTCCCCGCGGGGGCTACGATCGCCATGCACGTCCGGGCGACCTGGACGACGACGGGATCGCCTGGGGAGGCTGAGGCGGCGATGACCAGAGCTCTGGTGACTGGCGGGGCGGGGTTCTTCGGCGGCATCCTGAAGCGCCGGCTGCTCGACGAGGGCTTCGAGTGCGTCAGCATCGACGTGCAGCCTGACTGGGAGGCGCACCCTCGTCTGCGCTCGGTCGAGGGTGACATCCGGGACAGGAGCCTCCTCGACGCCCTCTTCGCCGAGCACCGGTTCGACGCCGTGTTCCACTGCGCCGCCCTCCTGGCCCACGACGTCAAGGACGAGCAGGCGCTCTGGACGTCGAACGTCGA
>DATACM010000418.1:0-5783 GCA_036259055.1 Acidimicrobiales bacterium
GGCACCTGCGCCTGTCCGCGAGCCAGCTGGCCACCTACGACGACTGCCCCCTGCGCTACGCCTACGAGTACGTCCTGGGCGCCCGCAGCGACGCCGGTGTCCACGCCCAGCTCGGCTCGCTGGTGCACCAGGTGCTGGCCGCCTTCCTCGATCCTGCCGCCGACGAGGGCGCACCCCGCACCCGTGAGCGGCTGCTCGCTCTGGCCGAGGAGCGGTGGCGTGACGACATCGCCCGGTTCCGGCCTCAGGTCGAGGAGGCCCGTCGCGACTACTTCGCCATGCTCAACGCATGGTGGGAGGCGGAGGGAGACGGGGCGCGGGCCCCCGACGTCGTGGCCGTCGAGCGGCGGTTCGAGGTCGACGTGGGCCCCCACCTCCTCACCGGCTTCATCGACCGCATCGACCGGATCGACGCCCCAGGGGAGGACGGCCGTCCCGGCGTCCGCATCGTCGACTACAAGACGGGCAAGGCGGAGCCGGCGCCCGACGCGGTGGCCGACGACCTCCAGCTCGCCGTCTATCACCTGGCTGCCTCCCGCGACCCCGAGCTCGCCGCCCTGGGCCCGCCGGCCCAGCTCCGGCTGCTGTACGTGCGCTCCATGCACGCCCTCGACCAACCCGTGCGCCCCGACCACGAGGCCACCACCGAGGCGCGGGTGCTGGCCACCGCCGAGCGCATCGTGGCCGAGGAGTTCGAGCCGTCGGTGGAGGCCAACTGCCGGCTGTGCTCGTTCCAGCGGGTGTGCCCCCTGCAGCCAGAGGGCCGCACCACCGGCACCGAGGGCCCATGAGCCTTCCCGCCCTCTCCGGCACCGCCGCCGCCACCGAGGTCGCCGCCTTCGTCCCCACCGCGGAGCAGGCCGCCGCCATCGAGGCACCCCTGCGCCCGCTGCTCCTGGTGGCGGGCGCCGGCACCGGCAAGACGACGGTGATGGCCCGGCGCATCCTGCACCTCGTCCGGTCCGGGCAGGCGCGGGCCGACCAGGTGCTGGGGCTCACCTTCACCAACAAGGCCGCCCGGCACCTCAAGGAGCGGGTTCGCGCCGCGCTCGGTCCCAACGCCGACGTCCGCGTCGCCACCTACCACTCGTTCGGCGCGTCGCTGGTCGCGGACCACCACCTCGAGCTCGACCTCGACCCCGGCACGCAGGTGCTCAACCGGGCGCAGTCCTGGCAGCTCCTCTTCACCGTGTTCGACGAGTTCCGCTTCGAGCGGCGGGGCACGCTCTCGCCCCGAGTCCTCCTCGACGACGCCCTCGCCCTCGCGTCGCGGTGCGCCGACCATCTGGTACCCGTCGAGAAGGTCGTGGCCGACTGCCACGACGTCATCGCCAACGGCCGCTGGAAGGACATGCGCGAGCAGGCGGCCAAGCGCCTCGAGCTGTGCCAGGTGGTGGCCGCGTACGAGCGCCGCAAGCGGGAGCGGAACCTCCTCGACTTCGGCGACCAGGTCGCCCTGGCGGTGCGCCTCCTCGCCGAGCACCCCGAGGTGGCCGCCACCCTGCGCCAGCAGCACCCGGTCGTGCTGCTCGACGAGTACCAGGACACCAACTTCGCCCAGCGCCGCCTGCTCCAGCTCCTGTACCCCCTGCCCGCCGCCGGCGGCGTGCCTGCGGCGGTGACCGCCGTCGGCGACGACATGCAGTCGATCTACGGCTTCCGCGGCGCCCACCTGGCCAACATCCTGCGGTTCGGGCACCACTTCCCGCCGGCCGACGTCCTGCCGCTGCAGACGACGTTCCGCTTCGGTCCCCGGCTGGTCGAGCTGGCGAACCGCATCCAGGCCAACGTGGGCGAGGCGTTGAAGAAGGAGCTGGTCGCCGCCAAAGACGCCCCCGCCACCACCATCGACTGCTTCCTCGCCGCCGACGACGCCGAGGAGGCGGCCACCATCGCCGACGAGGTCAGGGCCCGGCCCGCGTCATGGGGCGGGACGGCGGTGTTGTGCCGCAAGCGGCGCCTCATCAGACCCATCGTGGAGGCCCTCACCGAGCGGGGGGTCCCCGTCGAGGTGGTGGGGGCCAGCGGCCTCCTCGACCGCCCGGAGGTGGTCGACCTGGTGGCGTGGCTCGAGACGCTGGCCGACCTGTCCTCGCCCGTGGCGCTGCTGCGCATCCTGCGAAGCCCCCGCTACGCCATCGGGTTGCGCGACCTCGCCGCCCTCGCCCGCCACGGGAAGGCCCGCCAGGCCGAGTCGGCCGACGCCGACGTGTCCCCGACGGCGACGGGGGCCGGTTCGGGGGCCGGCCGCAGGGCGAGGGGCGGCGCCCTCGCCGAGGGCCTCTCCGACCTCGCCGCCGTCGCCGACCTGTCGGCCGGGGCCCGCCGCCGGTTGGAGGAGTTCTGCCGAGAGCGGGCCCGCCTGGCTCGGGCCGCCCAGCACCTGCCCGTGCTCGACCTGGCCGAGACGATCCTCACCCGCACCGGCCTGTGGCGGGCCACCGACGACCGGGGCCGGGAGAACCTCCTGCGCTTCCTCGATCTGGCCGCCCGCTTCTCCCCCATCGACGGCGACCCCGGGCTGCCCGCGTTCGTGGAGTACCTGCAGCTGCTCGACGAGTCCGACGAAGACGTGGCCGAAGCCCACCGGCGCCAGGCCGACGCCGTCACCGTGATGACCGTCCACCAAGCCAAGGGCCTGGAGTTCGACGTCGTCTACGTCCCGGGGCTGGCAGGGCGGGGCAGCTCGAGGATCTTCCCCGACGCCCGCGCCGGCGAGAACGCCCTCTCCAACTCGTCGGCCCTGCCATGGTGGCTGCGGGAGGACGACGGCATCCCCTCCCCCCGCACCGCCAGCCGGCCCGAGATCGACGAGTGCATCAAGGGCCGCCGTCTCGACGAGGAGTGGCGTCTCCTCTACGTGGCCGCCACCCGCGCCCGCCACCACCTCGTGCTCTCCGCCGCCCACTGGTACCGGGGGGCGGCCGAGCCCCAGGGCCCCTCGCAGTTCTACGACTTCGTCGCCACCCAGTCCGACCTGGTCACCGAGCGGTTCCGCCACGAGCCCGCCACCGTCGACCCCGAGGTCGCCGCCAAGGAGAGACACCGGGCGGCGACGGCCGCCCGGTACCCTGGACCGGTGGCCACCGACGGCGGCCAGCTCTCCCTCGACGACGTCGGCCTGGCCACCGATCCCGGCTCGGCCCGCCCGCCGGCGCTCCCCCGACGGGCTCCGGCCGCGCTGTCGGTCAGCGGGATGGTCACCTACGCCAGGTGTCCCAAGCAGTTCTTCTGGACGGTGGTGCGGCCCCTGCCCCGCCGGGCGTCCGCCGCCGCCCGCCTCGGCACCGAGGTGCACCGCTGGATCCAGCAGCGCAGCGGCCGCCAGCTGTCGCTCATCGAGCCGGAGTCCGACGCCGACCTCGACCCCGACGCCCTCCCGCCCGACTCTGGCCTGGCCGAGCGCCTGAAGGCGTCGTTTCTCGCCAGCCCCTGGGCCGAGCTCGACCCCGTGCGGGTCGAGGCCCCCTTCGTGCTCTCGGCGGGGAGCCACCAGGTCAGGGGACGGATCGATGCCGTCTACCAGCGTGAGGGCCGCCTGGAGCTGGTCGACTTCAAGACGGGCCGTCCCGCCTCGGCCGGCGACCCCTCGGCCGGCGTCCAGCTCGACATCTACGGCCTGGCGGCGATCGACACGTGGCGGGCCGACCCCGCCCGGCTGCGCACCAGCTACTGCTGGCTCCAGGCCGACGGGCCGCCGGTGGTCGAGAGCCTCGACTGGGCGGCAGGCACCGTCGAGCGGGTCCGAGCCGGGCTGGTCTCCACCCTCGACGACGTCGCCGCCGGCCGCTACGCCCCCACGCCGGGCGCCTGGTGCCGGGGCTGTGACTTCCTCTCCGTCTGCCCCGCCGGCCAGGCGCGCCTCGGAGCACCGACCGAGGCGGGCGCTCAACCGGGCGCCGGGTCTGCTCCGTAGAGACGGTGACAGCCGAGCCGATCGGGGAGCCCCGCCATGCGTCCGCCCACTGACACCGCCCACATCGCCCTTCGTGTCGTCAGCGGGCTTCTCGGCCTGCTGCTGGGCGTCGCCGTCGCACCCGCCGTCGGCGCCGTCACCGCGGTGCTGGTTCCCATCCTCGCTGGCGCCCACCCGTTCCGTCCGCCCGCTCCCGTGACCGTCGAGGGGCGCTCGCGGGGCTCCGCCAAGCGAGCGCGGTGATGCCGGAAACGGGGGGCCTGACGCCGGAGCCTGCGTCGGAGCTCTTCACCGATCTACCCCGGGGCCGGTTCCTCCGCGACAGCCGGTTCGGCCGGGTCCTCCATCGCGGCACCATCTCCTACCGGGAGGCGCGGGCCACCGACAGCCTCCACCTGGTCGTCGAGGGTGACCGGGTGGTGGCGCACCTCGACCGCATCGCCCCGCTGGCCCTCGACCACCGAGGCCGTCGCCGGCGCTATGCACCCGCACGGGTGCTGGCCCACAACCTCGCCGCCCTGGCCGGCGAGGTGGGCGAGCTGCTGACGGGACGCCCCCACGCCCGCCATGAGCTGGCGTGCGAACGGGTCTGGGTCGACGACGACGAGCGCCACACGGGCGGTGACGACGGCCCGGCCGAGGAGCGGCTGCCGTTCAACGTCGCCGACGAGGCCGTCCACCTCCTCGACTCCGACGTCGAGCCGTGGAGCATCCATCTAGAGCTCCGCCTGACCGGGCGGCTCGACGACGACCGGCTCCGCCGGGCGGTGGGCGCCGCTCTGGCCCGCCATCCCATGGCCCGCGCCCGCAAGGCTCCCTGGCGCTGGACCGACCACCAATACCACTGGGACATCGCTCCGATCCCAGACGTCGACCCCTTGCGGGTCGTGGAGTGTGCCGACGACGCCGCCCTGGCCCGCGCCCGGGCGTCGCTCCAGAGCCTCTCCGTCCCGCTGGCCGAGGCGCCTCCTTTGCGCCTGCGTCTGGCCCACCACCCTGACGGCGACGTCGTCATGCTGAACGCCAACCACGCCGCCACCGACGGTCACGGGGCGCTGCGGTTCCTGCGCTCGGTGGCCCGCGCCTACGCCGGCGTCGAGGACCCCGTGCCCCACCTCGATCTGCTGGCGGCTCGCAACCTCAGCGCCGGGCTGGCGGCGCAGGACCTGGCCAGCGTCCTCCGCCGGCGGGTGGCGCTCCTCGAGAAGCTGCGCGACCTTGCCGTCGCGCCTGCCCGCCTGGCGCCGGTCGGCGGCGAGGATCGTCCCGGCTACGGCTTCCATCTCCGCTCCCTGACGGCCGCCGAGACCGAGGCACTGGTGCACCTCGACCACGCGGGCACTCTCAACGACCTCCTGCTGGCCGCCCTCAACCTTGCCATCGGCGGATGGAACGTCGAGCACGGTGCCCGGTGCGGGCGGGTGAGCGTCCTCGTTCCCGCCAACCTCCGGCCCCGAGCGTGGCGGCAGGAGGTCGTCGGCAACTTCACCCTCATGGCCCGCGTGTCGACCAGCCCCCGCCACCGCACATCGGCGGCCCGGGCCCTCGAGGCGGTCACCGCCCAGACCCGGCGCAAGAAGCGCACCGGCATGGGCACGGCCCTGGTCGAGCTGCTGGGCGCCTCGCCGCTGCTGCCGCTGTGGGTGAAGCAAGGCCTGTCCCGCCTGATCGCTCTCACCGGCAACCGTCTCGTCGACACCGCCATCCTCTCCAACCTCGGGAGGCTCGACGAGCCCTTCGACTTCGGGCCCCATGGCGGCCACAGCACCGACGTCCACTTCACCGCTCCGGGGCGCATGCCCTGCGGGCTCTCGGTCGGCGTGGTGACGGCGGACGGGCGCCTGCACCTGGCCTTCCGCTACTGCCA
>DATACM010000419.1:0-7929 GCA_036259055.1 Acidimicrobiales bacterium
CTGGAGGGGGCGGTCGAGGACCTCACCGCCATCACCGGCCAGAAGCCGCTGGTCACCCGGGCCCGGCGCTCGATCGCCGCGTTCAAGCTCCGGGAGGGCAACGCCATCGGCGCCAAGGTGACCCTGCGGGGAGACCGCATGTGGGAGTTCCTCGACCGCCTCATCAGCATCGCCATCCCCCGCGTCCGCGACTTCCGCGGTCTCCCGCCCAACGCCTTCGACGGGCGCGGCAACTACACCTTCGGCGTGGACGAGCAGCTGATCTTCCCGGAGATCAACTACGACAAGATCGACACCGTCCGAGGGATGGACATCACCATCGTGACCACGGCCACGGACGACGCCGGCGGACGGGCGCTGCTCGACGCCTTCGGCTTCCCGTTCCGCCGCGGCGAGTGACGAGCACATCGAGGAGCACCTGTTGGCCAAGAAGGCACTGATCCACAAGCAGCAACGCAAGCCCAAGTTCCGCGTGCGGGCCTACACCCGGTGCCGACGGTGCGGGCGGCCGCGCGCCGTCTACCGCTCGTTCGGGCTCTGCCGGATATGCCTGCGCGAGATGGTCCACGCCGGCGAGGTGCCCGGCGTCACCAAGGCCAGTTGGTGAGGCACCCATGACCATGACCGACCCCATCGCCGACATGCTGACCCGGATCCGCAACGCCGCGGTCGCCATGCAGGACACCGTGCGCATGCCGTCGTCCAAGCTCAAGGAGTCGCTGGCCGTCATCCTCCGGCGCGAGGGCTACATCGCCGACTTCCGCGTTCTCGACGACCCCACGCGGCCGGGCCGCATCCTCGAGATCGACATGAAGTACTCGGCCGATCGGGTACCCACCATCTCGGGCCTGCGGCGGGTGTCCAAGCCCGGCCTGCGGGTCTACACCAAGGCCGACCGCCTCCCCCGGGTCCTCGGCGGGCTCGGGGTGGCCGTCCTGTCCACGAGCCAGGGCCTGCTCACCGACCGCGAGGCGCGCGAGCGCCGGGTCGGTGGCGAGGTCCTGTGCTACGTCTGGTGACCGGCTGATGTCGCGCATCGGACGAGCACCGATCCCCCTGCCCGACGGTGTCGAGGTCACCGTGGCGGAGGGTCGCATCACCGTGACCGGGCCTCGGGGCACCCTCGAGCGCGACCTCCACCCCGACATCTCCGTCCGTCAGGACAACGGCGTGCTGGTGGTCGAGCGGCCGGACGACGAGCGCCGCCACCGGGCCCTGCACGGGCTGACCCGGTCGTTGGTGAACAACATGGTCGTCGGGGTGACGCAGGGGTTCCAGCGGGACCTCGAGATCGTGGGCGTCGGCTACCGGGCGGTGGCCCAGGGCGCGAACCGGCTGGAGCTGGCCCTCGGGTACAGCCATCCGGTGATCTTCGAGGCGCCCGAAGGCATCACCTTCGAGGTCCCGACGCCGACCCGCATCTCGGTGAGGGGCATCGACAAGCAGGCCGTGGGTCAGGTGGCGGCCGACATCCGCCAGATCCGCAAGCCCGAGCCCTACAAGGGCAAGGGCGTCCGCTACGCCGGCGAGCCCGTCCGCCGCAAGGCCGGGAAGGCGGCGAAATGACGTTTTCACACCCCCAAGCAGAGGCCCGCCCATGACCATGTCCGCGAAGCAGAAGGCTCTGGCCCGCCAGCGCCGCCACCGGCGCGTCCGGAAGCGGGTCAGGGGGACGGCCGAGCGGCCGCGCCTGGCGGTGTTCCGGTCGAACCGGCACACCACCGCCCAGGTGATCGACGACGTGGCCGGGCGCACCCTGGCCGCCGCCAGCACGGTCGAGGCCGACCTGCGCTCCGGCCCCACCGGCAACAGGCAGGCCGCCGCCACCGTCGGCCGCCTGGTGGCCGAGCGGGCGCGGGCGGCAGGGGTCGAGCGGGTGGTGTTCGACCGGGGCGGGTTCCTCTACCACGGCCGGGTGGCCGCGGTGGCCGACGCTGCCCGAGAGGCAGGATTGGAGCTCTGATGGCACAGAGACCGGACAGGGGAGCCGGAGGGCGACCCCAGAGCGACAGCCAGTTCGCCGAGCGGGTGATCACCATCAACCGGGTGGCCAAGGTGGTGAAGGGAGGCCGTCGCTTCTCCTTCACCGCTCTGGTCGTGGTGGGCGACGGTGCCGGGAAGGTGGGCCTGGGCTATGGCAAGGCCAAGGAGGTGCCGGCCGCCATCCAGAAGGGCATCGAGGAGGCCAAGAAGAACCTGTTCGACGTCCCCCTCGCCGGGTCGACGATCACCCACCCGGTGCTGGGCGAGCGCGGTGCCGGCCGGGTCCTGCTGAAGCCGGCGGCACCGGGTACCGGGGTCATCGCCGGGGGCGCCGCCCGGGCCATCCTCGAGTCGGCGGGCGTCCACGACATACTGGCCAAGTCGCTCGGGTCGTCCAACGCCATCAACGTCGCCCACGCCACCGTCGCCGGTCTGCGGTCCCTCAAGCGCCCCGACGAGGTGGCGCGGCTGCGGGGGAAGAGCCCCGAAGAGGTGACCCCACCCGGGCTCTTGCGGGCCTACAACGAGACCCGGCGCGGGCCCCACGTCCCCACCGAGGTCGCCTGATGGGCTTGAGAGTCGTCCAAGTGCGATCGGGCATCGGCGCCCGCCCCGCCCACCGGGGGACGCTGCGGGCGCTCGGCCTGGGTCGCATCGGGAAGTCTCGTGTGCTGCCCGACCGTCCCGAGATCCGGGGCATGCTCGCACGCGTCCCCCACCTGGTGACGGTCGAGGAGGTCCCCGAAGACCCGGCGCCGCGTCCCCGTCCGAAGCGGGGTGCTCGGACCCCGGCCGAGGAGGCAACCCGATGAAGGTCCACGACCTGCGCCCGCCGGCGGGATCGAGCCGGCCCCGTCGCCGGGTCGGCCGAGGCATCGCCGGCAAGGGCGGCAAGACCGCCGGCCGGGGGATGAAGGGCCAGGGCGCCCGCGGTCGCGTGAAGCCGTGGTTCGAGGGCGGCCAGATGCCGCTGAGCCGGCGGGTGCCGAAGCTGAAGGGCTTCACCAACCCGTTCCGGGTCGAGTACGCGGTCGTCAACCTCGACACCATCGCCGCCTTCGAGGGGGACGAGGTGGACCCCGACACCCTCCGGGCCCGGGGCTTGGTCCAGAAGCAGGGCCTGGTGAAGGTGCTGGGCCGGGGTCAGCTCGACCGTCCCGTGCGAGTGGCAGCCCACGCGTTCTCCCGGTCGGCCGAAGCGGCTATCACGGCTGCAGGCGGTACCGTTGAGGTCCTGCCCCCGCCGTACGGGCACGGCCGGCCACCGGCGTCGGGCAACGCCCTGACCAACCGCTGAGCGTCCGAGGCGCCATGCTCTCCAGCCTGAGGAACATGTTCAAGGTTCCGGACCTCCGGAACAAGATCATGTTCACGCTCTTCATCATCCTGCTCTACCGGTTGGGCTCGAACGTCACCGTGCCCGGCATCGACTTCGCCGCCGTGCAGGAGCTGCAGCGCAGCGCCGAGCGGGGCGGGGTGTTGGGCTTCCTCAACCTGTTCTCGGGTGGGGCGCTGACCCAGATGGCGGTGTTCGCCCTCGGGATCATGCCCTACATCACCAGCTCGATCATCATGCAGCTCCTCGCCGTGGTGATCCCGAAGATCGAGCAGTGGCAGAAGCAGGGGGCGGTCGGGCAGAAGAAGATCACCCAGTGGACCCGCTACATGACGGTGGGCCTGGCCGTCCTGCAGGCGACCGGGATCACGTACCAGTTCAACAACGGCCTCTTGGGCGGCGCCGAGGCCACCACCGCCTCTCTGGTCATCGACTTCGACGTGCCTCACGTCGCCCTCATCGTCCTCACCATCACCGCCGGCACCGCCGTGGTCATGTGGATGGGCGAGTTGATCACCCAGCGGGGGATCGGCAACGGCATGTCGATCCTGATCTTCGCCAACGTCGTCAGCCGCATGCCGGCCGAGCTGGGGAACGTGCGGGCCGAGGGGGGCGACGTGCTCTTCGGCGTCGTCCTCCTCATGGGCATCGGGATGATCGTCGCCATCGTCTTCGTCGAGCAGGGCCAGCGGCGCATCCCCGTACAGTTCGCCAAGCGGGTCGTGGGCCGTCGCATGTACGGCGGCCAGAGCACCTACATCCCGCTCAAGGTCAACCAGGCCGGGGTCATCCCGATCATCTTCGCCAGCTCGGTCCTGTACTTCCCGGTGCTGCTGTCGAACGTGGTGCCATGGAAGGGGGTCGTCGACTTCACCAACGAGTATCTGGTGCAACCCGACAACTTCGTCTACATCACGGTCTACGGCCTCATGATCATCTTCTTCACGTACTTCTACACGGCCATCACCTTCAACCCCCAGCAGCAGGCCGACATCATCCGCAAGCAAGGTGGCTTCATCCCCGGGATCCGTCCCGGCCCGCCCACCGAGCGCTACCTGGGCACCATCCTCAACCGCATCACCCTCCCGGGGTCGCTGTTCCTCGCGGCCATCGCCCTGGTGCCTCAGATCGCCCTCGCCGTCTACAACATCGACAGCTTCCCGTTCGGCGGCACCACCATCCTCATCGCGGTCGGCGTCGCCCTCGAGACCATGAAGCAGATCGACAGTCAGCTGATGATGCGCAACTACGAAGGATTCTTGGCATGACGGTCCTCACCCGCACGCGGAGCTGGCTCGGCTGACGTGGGGATGAGTCGCCGGCTCGTCATCCTCGGCAAGCAGGGCGCCGGCAAGGGAACCCAGGCCGATCGCCTGGCCGACACCTACAACGTCCCCCGGATCTCCACGGGCGACATGTTCCGCGTCGCGGTCAAAGAGGGCACCGAGGCGGGGAAGAAGGCCCGCTCGTACATGGAGGCCGGTGACCTGGTCCCGGACGACGTCGTCGTCGAGGTGGTGCGCGAGCGCCTGAGCGCCGAGGACACCCAGGAGCAGGGGTTCATCCTCGACGGCTTCCCCCGCAACGTGCGCCAGGCCGAGGCCCTCGACGGGATCCTCGGGGACGGCGGCGTCGACCTGGTGCTCGAGCTGGTGGTGCCCACCGACGTGGTGCTGAAGCGCCTGGCCGGGCGGCGGGTCTGCAAGAACTGCGGCACGAACTACAGCGTCGACCGCCCGCCCAAGAACGACTGGGCCTGCGATCGTTGCGGCGGCGAGGTGGTCGAGCGGGACGACGACACCGAGGCGGCCATCACCCGGCGGCTCGCCCTCTACGAGCGGGAGACCGAGCCGCTCGTCGCGTGGTACATGGCCAAGGACAAGCTGGCGGCGGTGGACGGCACGGGCGACCCGGACGTCGTCACCGCCCGTCTGCAAAGAGCCGTCGACAGCCGCCTCGGGGCTCTGGCAGCGAAGCCGGCGCGGGGACAGAGCTGATGCTCAAGTCCAAGGCCGAGATCGCCAAGATGCGCCGGGCCGGCCGGGTGGTGGCGGAGATGCTCGACGAGTGCACTCGGGCGGCCCGCCCCGGAGTCACCACCCACCAGCTCGACCTGGTCGCCCGCGAGGTGCTCGGGCGTCGGAACGCCGAGTCCAACTTCCTCGGCTACCACGGGTTCCCAGCGGCGATCTGCACGTCGCCCAACGACGTGATCGTGCACGGGATCCCGGGGGACTACGTGCTGCGAGAAGGCGACATCCTCTCCCTCGACTGTGGGGCGATCATCGAGGGCTACCACGCGGACGCCGCCCGCACGATCCCGATCGGGTCGGTCACCGACGAGGCCGAGCGGCTCATCAAGACGACGAGGGAGAGTCTGCTGGCGGGCGCAGAGCACGTCCGCAAGGGCAGCCGCCTCTCCGACATCGGCCACGCCGTCCAGACCGTCGCCGAGGGCGAGGGCTTCAACGTGGTGCGGGAGTACGTGGGTCACGGGATCGGGACGGCCATGCACGAGGAGCCCAAGGTCCCCAACTACGGGGAGCCGGGCAAAGGGATCAAGCTCAAGGTCGGGCACGTGCTGGCGGTCGAGCCCATGGTCAACGCCGGGACCGCCCGCACCCGCCTGTTGGACGACGGCTGGACCGTGCTGACCGCCGACGGCCGTCTCTCCGCCCACTTCGAGCACACCATCGCCGTGACCGACAACGGCCCCGAGATCCTCACTGTTTCCGACTAGCCGTTCTGTGGAGGGTTGACCACCCCTGCGGTCGTCAACCCTCCACGGAACGGCGGGCACCCGCCCAGGAGAGACAAGCGGGCGGACCTGATAGCATTGAAGCGTTCCCCGGCAGCGCGGCGGCTTGTACCGCGCGTCCGCCGGGGCTCGTGCACGTCTCCAGGAGGAATGCCCTGCCCAAGCCCAAAGAAGATGCGATCGTCCTCGAGGGAACGGTCGTGGAGCCCCTGCCCAACGCCATGTTCCGGGTGGAACTGGAGAACGGGCACAAGGTGCTCGCCCACATCTCGGGAAAGATGCGGATGCACTACATCCGCATCCTGCCGGGCGATCGGGTGCAGGTGGAGCTGACTCCGTACGACCTCAGCCGAGGTCGCATCACCTACCGCTACAAGTAGGCGCTCCATGAAGGTACGGCCGAGCGTGAAGAAGATCTGTGAGAAGTGCAAGGTGATCCGTCGCCAGGGGACGGTCATGGTCATCTGTGCCAACCCGCGGCACAAGCAGCGGCAGGGGTAGGGCATGGCTCGCATCGCCGGCGTCGACGTCCCTCGGGAGAAGCGGCTGGAGATCGCCCTCACCTACATCCTCGGGATCGGGCGCACCACCGCCAACCAGGTGTGCAGCGCGACGGGGATCGACCCCTCCACCCGGGTCCGCGACCTCACCGACGAGGAGGTCGCCACACTCCGGGGCTGGATCGACCAGAACCTCAAGGTCGAAGGTGACCTCCGGCGCGACACCGCCCAGGACATCAAGCGCAAGATCGAGATCGGGTGCTACGCGGGCATCCGGCATCGCCGAGGGCTGCCGGTGCGGGGCCAGCGCACCCACACCAACGCTCGCACCCGCAAGGGCCCCAAGAAGACCGTGGCCGGGAAGAAGAAGGTGAGGAAGTAAGGGTGGTAGCCCGTGCCTAAGCCGAAGCCCGGAGGCAGGCGCCCGCGCCGCAAGGAGCGGAAGAACGTCACCTACGGCGTGGCTCACATCAAGAGCTCGTTCAACAACACGATCGTCTCCATCACCGACCCCGAGGGGAACGTGCTCGCCTGGGCCTCGGCCGGCAACGTCGGCTTCAAGGGGTCGCGCAAGTCCACGCCGTACGCAGCCCAGATGGCGGCCGAGGCCTGCGCCCGGCGGGCCATGGAGCACGGCGTGCGGCGGGTCGAGGTCGTCGTGAAGGGCCCGGGCTCGGGTCGGGAGACGGCCATCCGCTCGCTCGCCGCCACCGGCATCGAGGTCGGCGGCATCAAGGACCTCACGCCCATCCCCCACAACGGCTGCCGCCCGCCCAAGCGGCGCAGGGTCTGATGGCGCGCTACACCGGTCCGGTGTGCCGGCTGTGCCGGCGCGAGCGCATGAAGCTCTTCCTGAAGGGCCCCAAGTGCGACTCGATGAAGTGCCCGATCGAGCGCCGTCCCTACCCGCCCGGTGACCACGGCCGAGGCCGGATCCGCGAGTCCGAGTACCTCCTCCAGCTGCGGGAGAAGCAGAAGGCCCGCCGCATCTACGGCGTCCTCGAGAAGCAGTTCCGCAACCTGTACGAGGAGGCCAACCGCCAGGACGGCATCACCGGCGAGAACCTGCTGCGGATGCTCGAGCAGCGCCTCGACAACGTCGTCTTCCGGGCTGGCTGGGGCGCGAGCCGCAACCAGGCCCGCCAGCTCGTCCGTCACGGCCACGTCCAGGTCAACGGCCGGCGGGTCACGATCCCGAGCTACTCGGTCCGCAGGGGGGACGTCGTCGCCCTCCGGGAGAAGTCCCAGTCGCTCATCATCATCCGCCACAACCTCGACACGCTCGACCGCGCCCTCCCGCCGTGGCTGGAGGGTGGGGAGGGGGGGATGGCGGTCACCGTCCGTGACCTCCC
>DATACM010000420.1:0-3315 GCA_036259055.1 Acidimicrobiales bacterium
GGAAGAGCAGCATCAACAGCGGGAACACGACGGCGGCCTCCACCACCCCCGTCCCGCGCTCGCCGCGGCAGCGGAGGTCGACGCCGGTCATCCCTGCACGACCATCTCGACGCTGGCCCGGAGGGTCAAGGTCTCGCCCACCAGGTCGGCGACCAGGGGGGTCAGGACACTGAACGGAGCCGACGTACTCACTCTGACCGGTGTCCCGGGGGCGACGGTCGTGCGGTTGCACCCGGTGATCGGGACGCCGTCGTTGGCGCGGGCGACGGCGACGGCGTAGGGCTCGTGCGCGCCTGCCTCGTTCCGAGCGATGAAGACCACGTTGGCGGGGTCGGCGCAGGCCGTCCCGGTGTTGTCGACCTGAGACGGGAAGTACTGGGCGTAGGCCGCGCCCTCCCGGGCGGCGTTGGCGAGGTGGGTCTTGAGGCGGTAGGCCCGGCCCAGGTCCACCACGCCCAGGACCACCAGCGCGAGCAGCGGCAGCGCGAGCGCCAGCTCCACGATCGCCGCGCCCCGCTCGGGCCGCGGCGTCGCCCATCGCCGCCCAAGTCGTGCCTCCGGGCCCGAGCTAGCGGGCCGTGTCGTCTTCTCCACCGCTATGTGTTGGATCGTCGGCGCTTGGATAAGATGACCGTATCAGGCAGTTTACCCGATTCAGGCGAGTTGTCGAAACACCGGGGCGACGGCGAAGGTCCGCTCCGGTGGTCCGGGAGGTGGTATGGGGCGACGCTCGAAGCTGACGGCGGTCCTCGGCCTTGCGCTCCTGGCCGTCGGGGCCGTCGGCGCCGTCGGCACCCTGCGCGAGGGGTCGGAGCCGGCGGCCGGGGGGGGAGCCTCGGTGCTCTACGCGGAGAAGCCGATCGCCGCTGGCACCACCGGTGCGGCGGCCCTCCAGCAGGGCCTGGTCAAGACCAAGACGGTGAGCCCGGACGTGGCCCACCCCGAGGTGATCGTCGACACCTCCCAGCTCGTGGGAACGACGTCGCAGGCCGACATCCCCGCCGGCCGCATCCTCACCCGGGCCGAGTTCCCGCCCTCGCAGACCCGGATCGGGAACCTCCAGATCCCTCGGGGCAAGACCGCCTTGGCCCTGCAGATGGGGAACGTGCCCGGCGTCGCCGGGTTCGCGGGTGCTGGCGACCGCATCAACGTCTACGGGGCGACCCAGAACGGCGATGCCGAGGGAGCGGCGCGGGCCCAGCTCGTCCTCCAAGGCGTGGAGGTGCTGAAGGTGAACGGCACGACCCTGCCGCCCGCCCAGGGGGAGCCCGACGGGCCTGACCTCGTCTTCCTCGTCGCCGTCTCCCCGGCTGAGGCCGAGCGGCTCGTCTACCTCATGACCTTCGAGAAGCTCTACTTCTCCTTGGTGCCGAAGGACCAGCCGCCGGTGCCGCCGACCCCCGGATTCGGCGCCGCCGACGCCTTGAAGCGGGCATAGGAGGCCGGCATGCGCAGCCCTCGGATCCTCGTCGTCGACCGCACCGACCACCTGGCCGGCCAGGTGCAGGAGGTCGCCGACGACCTTCGGCCCCGCCCGGAGGTCGCCACCTGCGAGCGACTGGCGACATTGGCCGATGCCCTGGAGGAGGAGGGGCCGTTCGACGTGGTGATCGCCGGACCCAGCACGGCCACCCAGTCGGGGCTGGCCCAGCTGGAGGCCCTGCGCCTCGACCAGCGGGGGCTCAGCCTCGTGCTCATGTTCTCCAAGCGCCCGAACGCCGATCTTCGCGACATCATCCGCACCGGGGCCAGCGACGTCCTCAAGCTGCCCGCCGACGACCAGTCGCTGCGGGCCGTCCTCGAGCGGGCCCTCGAGCTGGCCCGTCAGCGCTCGACCGCCTCGAACGGAGCGGTCGACCGCCAACCGCCGGGCCGCAGGGCGAAGGTCCTCACCGTCGCCTCGGCCAGCGGCGGCAGCGGGAAGACGTTCTTCGCGACCAACCTGGCGTACTTCGTCCACAACCGCACGGGACGATCCACGTGCCTCGTCGACCTCGACCTCGAGTTCGGGCAGGTGGCGTCGGTCCTGCGGCTGCGGACGGACCAGAGCGTGGCCGACGCCGTCGAGCGGCTCCAGGGCGACGAGGCCGATCTGGGGGCGCTCGTGCGAGAGCACGTCGTGACCCATGAGACCGGCATCGAGGTCCTCGCCGCCCCCAAGGACCCCTCCGACGCCGATCGGGTGCAGGCCGACCAGGTCATCCGCCTCTTCGAGGTGCTCCGCGGCGAGTTCGACTACGTGGTGGTCGACACGCCGCCGGCCCTCGCCGAGACCACCCTGGCGGTCTACGACCTGAGCGACGAGCTGTTCGTCCTGGCGACCCTCGACGTTCCCAGCCTGCGCACGATCGGGGCGTTCACCAACACGCTCGAGAAGCTGGGGGTGCCCCCCGAGAACGTCAACCTGGTGCTCAACAAGGCCGAGCCCGACGTCGGCATCGACGTCGAGCAGCTCGACAAGCTGTTCCCGGGGGGGTTCACGATGGCCCTCCCCTACACCAGCCAGGTCAGCAAGTCGGTGAACCTGGGGACGCCGATCCTCGCCTACGCGCCCAAGGCGCCGATCAGCCGGCAGCTCGCGGACGGGCTGGAGCTGGTGCTCGACGGCGCCGCCGACCGAAGCGCCGAGGGAGAGCTCTCGGGGTCCCAACCGGGCGTCGTCCCCGCCGGACCGGTCAACGGGCATCCGGTCGGCGTCGAGCGGGGCGGGTCGGCGGCTCGCGACGGCCTCCTCTCGAGGATGTTCAAGCGGTCCTCGGATGCCCGCGCCCGTTCGTAGCGGAAAGCGCCGGTGAACCTCCTTCCCGTCGTCGCCGTCCTGCTGGGGATCCTGCTGCTCGTCGGCAGTCGGGCCGTTCGCCGCCGCGAGCGGATCAAGGAGCTGGCCCAGTTGCTCGAGGTGGCCGACACCAGGCGTCCGTCGGAGCCGGAGCCGGCGCCGGCCCAGAGCCAGCTGGTCGAGGGCACCGTCGCGGTGGCGGCGAAGCTCGTGAAGAGGCTGGACGCCAAGGGGTCGCTCGGCGATGCCCTCGAACGGGCCCGGATCCCTCTCCGGCCCGCCGAGCTCGTCATCCTCACCGGAGCCGGTGGCCTCTCCATGGCCGCCGTCCTCCTCGCGGTCACCGGGAAGTTCGTGCTGCCGCTCCTGGCGATCGCCGCTTCGCCGTTCGTAGCCGCCATGGTGGTCAAGCGGCGCGTCGCCAAGCGCCGCAAGCGGTTCGAGACGCAGCTTCCCGGCGCCCTGTCCCTCATCGCCTCGTCGCTCTCGGCCGGGCACACGTTCCTGCGCGCCATCCAGATGATGGTCGACGAGTC
>DATACM010000421.1:0-3939 GCA_036259055.1 Acidimicrobiales bacterium
CGCACCTCCTACCGGGGCCTGGTCCGGGTCGAGGAGGGGGCGTACGGGGTCAAGAGCCACGTGCGCTGCGACGCCCTGATCCTCGACGAGGACAGCCGCTCCGACACCTACCCCTACATGGAGATCGGCGAGAAGGACGCCCGCATCGGCCACGAGGCGACGGTCTCCAAGGTGGGCGACGACCAGCTCTTCTACCTGATGAGCCGGGGCCTCTCCGAGCAGCAGGCGATGAGCATGATCGTGAACGGGTTCATCGAGCCCGTCACCCGCACGCTCCCCATGGAGTACGCGGTCGAGTGGTCCCGCCTCATCGAGCTCAACATGGAGGGCTCTGTCGGCTAACCCGACTTGTCCTCGATCTCCCAGGCGTGGTCGAGGACGTGCCAGGCGATGCGGCGAGCGGCGTAGCGCGGGGGCCAGCCCTTCGGTGTCAGTGGTTCGCCGGAGGACGGCGTCCTGAGGGCGGCGGCGATGGCGTCCCGTAGGGCGCTGACGGCGGCGGTGTCGTCCCGTGCCGGTTGGCGGTGACGGACGCCGAGCGTGCGGGCGTAGCTGGCTTCGGCACCCAGCACGTGGTCGACGATGGCGTCGCGGTCACGGCCGCCTCCCCGCGGCCCCTTGCGGAGCTCGGCCGGAGCGGTGGCGACGACCCGGTCGAAGACGGCCCAGGCCGCTACGACCAGGGCGCTGTGGCGCTCGGCCTCCGCCTCCGACAGCGGTCGGCGGTCGGCCTGGGCGACCGCCTGGGGCGCGCCGAAGTCGGTCGTCGCCCCTCCGGGCAGCCGCTCGACGACATCGAAGGCTTGGGCGGCGTCGCCGGGGAAGGGGATGCCGGCCTCGGCGGCGACCGGCGAGTAACGAGAGGCGTAGGCGGCCAAGGCCTCGAGCGCCGCCTCCTCGCCCTTGCCCGAGCGGCACCACCCGGGCCAGTCGAGGGCACCGGCGAAGACCCGCCGGCGCCCGCTCTCCACGTACACGGCCGTTGGCGTCCCGGGACGAGCGGGGCTGGGCACCGTCCCGAGCATCGCGCGCCGGCCGACGCCGCGCTCCGGCCGAACTGCTCGGCCAAATGGCCGGGAGGACCACGACGGCGAACTGTTCGGGCAAATGGCCCGAGGCGAGCCACCCCGGCGAACTGTTCGGCGAAATGGTCCCTCGCGGACGCCGCGGACCGGGTCAGGCGCACGCCGAGGGCACGGCGGAAAGGCTGACAGCCGTGTGACGTGGTCGGCCAACCGTGCGCCGCGGTGGCCTATCGTGTCGCCAACTGTGGTGGAGGGGCTGACGGCACGACGGGGCTCGGGTCGGCTGACCGGTCCGACCGGGCCGCTGCACGTCCGAGCCATCCGCGGGAAGGGCCGGGGCATCGTCGCCGGCCGGCGGTTCTCCGAAGGCGAGCTCATCGAGCGGATCCCGGTGATCGTGATCCCTTCCGACGAGTGGGAGCTGGTCGGGACGAGCGTGCTCTCCGACTTCTGCTTCAGTTGGGGCGTCGACAACGAGGAGACGGCGATCGCCCTGGGGCACGGGTCGCTGTTCAACCACTCCTACGACCCCAACGCCTTCGCCGAGCTGCGCTTGCGCCAGAGGTTGATCGAGTTCACGGCACTGCGCGACATCGACGAGGGGGAGGAGATCACGATCAACTACAACGGCGACCCCGACTCGACCGAAGAGGTCGGCTTCCCGGTTCGGTAGCGCTCTAGGCCCGCACCGAGACGGTGGCCATCAGGCCGTAGTGGTCGGACGCCACCAGCCGAGGGTCGTCGGGCGTCGCTCGCTGGAACGTGACGGAGGCGTCGTGCACGTCGACGCGGTCGTTCACGAACATGTAGTCGATGACGGCGTCGGGCCCTTGTGCCCGGCCGCGCAACGGCGTGGGGACCGTCTTCTCGGGCTCGCGGTCATGGACGACGGCGTAGGCCGACCGGAGCCGCTCGGTCACGACGGCGACGGCCGGCTCGGTCGGCCGAGCGTTGAAGTCGCCGACCACGACCTGCGGTTCGCCGGCCCGCTCGGCCAGCCATCGCATCAGCAGCCGGGCCTGAGCGGTCCGCTCCTCGGCGGCCCCGAACGTGAGATGCACGTTGTAGAAGTCGAGCACGCCGCCGTCGGGGAGGCGCAGCGCCACGAAGGTGGCGACCCGGCTGTCGGACTGGAGGTCGAGCCATCCCCGCTCGACGATCGGGAGGCGGGTGAGGACCGCGAGCCCCTCCCAGAACCGGTACAGGCCCGTCTTGTAGGTGCGGTGCGCCTGGTAGGCGGCGGGGTCGCCGTACGCCTGGTTGACCGCCCGGGTGATCCAGCCGGCCTGGCTGGGCCAGCGCCGAAGCTCCTGGAAACCCATGACGTCGGGGTCCAGCTCGACCAGCTGGGAAAGCAGGACGGCCCGGCGCCTTCGCCAGTCGTTGGCGGTGTTGCGGCAATTCAGCGTGCCGACCCGCAGCCGCCCGGCGTCGCCCACCGTCGCTGACCTTAGCTGCGCCGGGCCCGCAATCTCGGCGGGCGCGCCGGCCGTATGTTCAGTCGATGTGGACCGCGTCGGACGACGCCCTGTTGGCCGGCTTCGGTGTCGGCGACCGGGAGGCGACAGCCAGCTTCGTCCGCCGCTACCAGTCGCGGGTGTTCGGCGTCGCCCACTCGGTGGTGAACGACCGGGCGCTGGCCGAGGACGTCGCCCAGGAGGCGTTCCTGCGCGCCTTTCGGCACGCCTCGGCGTACGATCCGCGAAAGGGCTCGGTGCCGACGTGGCTCCTCGCCATCACGAGGAACGCCGCCCTGGATGCGGTGCGCCTGCGGCGGCCCGAGCCGGTCGATCCCGCCGTCATCGCCCACTTCGACCTTCTCGTCAGCGAATCCAGCGGGCCGGCGGCGAGGGCCGAGGTGAGCCAGGAGGTGCAGGGGCTGCGGGAGGTCATCGCCGCCCTGCCCCCGGAGCAGAGTCGGGCGCTGCTCTTGGCGGCCGTGTGCGGGCGCACGGCCAAGGAGATCGCCGAGAGCGAAGGGATTCCGCTGGGAACGGCGAAGACACGCATTCGGAAGGGGTTGTTGAAGGTGCGAGAAGGCATGGGGGCCACCAAGGGCGGGGACCCGAGATGAGCGCGGTCGACTGTCCCGAGCTGCGAGAGGTCTCCGTCGAGCTGGCGCTGGGCGACCTCTCGGGGAGCGAGCGGGCCGACGCGCTGACCCACCTCGGCTCTTGCCCGATGTGCGGGCAGCTGGTCGGCGACCTCACCCGTGTCGCCGAGGACCTCCTCCTCCTCGCCCCCGAGCTGGAGCCGCCGCCCGGCTTCGAGTCCCGGGTCCTCGCCCGGCTGGAGGAGGAGAGGCGTCCCCGCCGTCTCCGGTGGCGAAGCCTGGTGGCGGCGGCCGCCGCCGTGGTGATGCTGGGGGTGGGGGGAGGGCTCGTCGTCCAGACGGTCGCCGACGACGGCGGCCCCGAGCCGGTGCGGACGGCGCTGGCGATCTCGGCGAGCGGGCGTTCGACGTGCCGGGTCGTCGTGCACGGCGACCGCCCGGCGTCGCTCGTCGTGAGCCTCGACGGCCCCCAGGGATCGAACCGCGAGTACGTCGTCGAGGCACAGCCGGCCAAGGGGGCCGCCATCCCGGTGGGGCGCTTCGCCTTGGCCGACGGTCACGGCCTGCTGGCCACCACCGTCCCGGTGGACGCCGAGGACCTCAAGTCCGTGCGGGTGTTCAACATGGACGGCGAGCTGCTCTACGAGGCGTTCCCGGAGCCTGTCCCCCGTCGTTGAGATCTCGCTCGACGGGGAAGGAACTCCCCGTGAGCGAGCGCGACGCCGACGGCACGTACGTCAACCCGGGCGGGGAGTTCAAGCGCGACACGCGCTACATCACGACCCGCATCACCGCCGACGGCCGCGACGGTTTCCCCGTCGAGCCCGGCAGGTACCGCCTCGTCGTCAGCCGGGCGTGCCC
>DATACM010000422.1:0-1929 GCA_036259055.1 Acidimicrobiales bacterium
AGCGAGCGCGGGAGGAGGGGTACCTCGTCCGCTTGCCCGGCGTCGAGACCCAGGCTCAGGGCCAGGTTGGGGTTCGAGTCGGTGTCGATGGCCAGCACCCGCTTGCCCCGCTGAGCGTAGGTCTGGGCGATGAGGGCGGAGATGGTCGTCTTGCCCACACCACCCTTGCCGACGATGCCGAGCTTCATGGAAAATCGTGCTCCTCTGGCGGTTTGGCCCGCCGGATCGCGGATCACATATCTTCCCACAGCACCATCGAGGCGTACGTCGCCCAACGAAGGAGGCAAGTTGAGCCAAGTGCGCGACTACCGGGCCTGGTCGCACGAAGACGAGATCGTCTTCATGCGCCCCGGCGAGATCCACGAGCCGTACCCGGAGATCCCGCCGCCGTTGCCCAGCGAGCTGGACTCGGCGCTGGCGCGCATCGCCCAGCAGGACGTGTCGCTGACCGGCGGCCCTCGGGGCAGGCTCAACCGGTAGGACCCACACGAGGGCGGCGGGGACGACCCCCGCCGCCCGTCAGACGACCGTCAGGTCGATCATCTGGTCGATGCCGACGCGCTCGACCATGCCCGACGGCGAGGCGAGCTCCAGCCGGGCGGCCCGGTCGATGCCGCGGGCGGTGCCGCGCGTCTCACCCTTGGGCCGCAGCTTGACCTTCACCCGCTGCCCCAACAGGGCGCAGCGGCTCTCGTAGGCGGCGGCGACCGCCGCGGTGCCTTCGTCCAGCCGGGCGACGCCGCGGTCGACGGCGCCCAGGACGCTCTCCAGCAACGCGTCCCGCTCGTCCGCGCCCAGCCCTAGCGCGGAGAGCCGGAAGCGCATGGTGACCACCACGTTCTTGACCCGTCCGGGCCCGAGCTGCACCTCGGCCTTGACCGCCGCCACCTCGGCTCGTTCCGGGCCCTCGACCACCCCCGCCGGCCACCAGGTCGCGAGCGTGCGGCTGCTCACCGCCTCGGCGCCCTCCAGGGCCGCCAGCCCCGCCACCAGCCAGCTCACATCGCCCTCCTCGGCGGCCAGCCCCGGGCGGAGGACCACCGCGCACACGAGCGAGTCCGCCGGCGGCACCCTCCAGATGGCGCCGTGGAGGCCCCGCGGCCCCACCTCGTGCTCGACGGTGACGGTGGCGCCGTGGGGACCGTCCTCCCGGTTCGCCCACGCCTGGGCCATGGCCTCCGCCGACACCGCCACGGGGAAGTGCCGCAACGGGCGCCCGAACCGCTCCACCGTCTCAGGGCCCACCGCTCCTCCGACCGGCGCCGCCGGGCGCGGAGGGGTCTCCGGTGGGCTGTCGGAGGGGCGGTCGCTCATCACTGGGAGGTGAGGGGCACCAGGCGCTCGACCCGCCACTCCCCCGCCTCCGAGGACAGCTCGACCGACGCCGCCGGCAGCGTGCCGCCGAGGGCGGGAGGGAGCGGGGAGTGGACGACGACGCGTGCCCGGCCCGGCTCGTGGGGCGCGGTGTCCAGCTCGTACTCCAGGGCGTCGAGGTCGTTGCCCGCCAGGTCGGCCCGCAGCCCGTTGACGAGGTCGGCGAGGAACTCGTCCCTCTCGGCGTCGGCGGCGGTGCCGTCTCGCAGGCGGGCGACGAGGGCGTCGTCCATCCCCCGGTCGCCGGCGATGCGGAGCACGGTCGTCCGCCCCTCGATGCCCAGCAGGTCCCAGACCAGCTTGTGGTCGCCCCAGATGACCGCGTCCACGAACGCCCGGGCCGTCTCGTCCGGCCCCATGGAAGCGGTGCCGTCGACGCTCACAGGGAGAGCCTCTCGCGCGCGACGGCCGGTGATCTAGTCCCCCGCGGGGTTTCGCCGGCGGCCGCCGCCGCCGCCGTCTTGCCGGCGGGCGCCCCCGCCGCCGCAGGCGGCCTGAACCGGCTGCCGACCGGAGAGAACAGCGCGGAGGGCGAACCGGCTCCGCCGGTCGCCC
>DATACM010000423.1:0-4420 GCA_036259055.1 Acidimicrobiales bacterium
GAGCGCCGCTCATGTTCCAGCAGGTCCGCGACCTCGAACCGGGTCACCCGGCCTGACCGCGTTCGCCCGACGCCGTCATCCTCCGGCCGGGCGTGCCCCGCTCGCCAGCCAGCTCAAGAGCCCCAGCTCGACCAGGTGCAGGCCGGCGTCGAAGTCGGCGTTGATGTCGCGGTCGGCGAGGTGGGAGGCGATGACGGCGAGGTGGGGCAGCCCCAGCTCGAGCAGCTCCTCGGGGTCGCGGTCGGGGCCCACGCCGCTCAAGAACCCGGCCGACTCCATCATCACGAACCCGAGCACGTAGGCCACGAACGTCCGCAGGGTGACGATGGCCCGGTCGGGGCCCAGCCCGGCCTCTTCGAGCACCTGGAACGCCGCCTCGCAGGGCCGCAGGGCGGCGGCCGTGGAGAAGGGCCGGGTGACCAGCAGGGGCACACAGTTCGGGTGGGCGAGGGCGACGGCGCGCAGCGAGCGGGCCATGCGCCGCGCCCGCTCGTCCCAAGAGCCCGACTCCAAGTCGGGGATCTCGATCTCCTCGTTGAGCACCTCGACGATGCCGTCGAGCAGGGCGTCCTTGTTGGGGACGTGGTGGTACAGCGACATGGTGCCCACCCCCAGCTCCCGCGCCAGGGCCCGCATGTTGAGGGCGGCCAGCCCATGGGCGTCGACCAGCGCGACGGCGGTGGAGAGGATCGTGGCGCGGTCGAGGGGCGTGGGCGCACCCGCCCGCTCCGGTCGGGCCACGCCGGTCGTCACCATTGCCTCCTGCCCCCTGGGTCGCCGCCCCACCCCGGAGAAATTGTCTTGACGAATCGTACGTACAACGTACGATGCTTTCAAGTGCCGCTGGGCACGCGGGGCTTCAGTGAGGAGGCGGCAGTGCGACTCTCGACCCAGTCCTTGGCCCGAGCGAGCAGCAGGCGCCCCTGGCGCACGGTGGGCATCTGGTTGTTCGTGCTCGTCCTCGCCGGCTTCTTCAGCGGCCGTCTCCTGAAGGACGCCACCACCGAAGAGTTCGCCATCACCAACAACCCCGAAGCGCAGCAGGCGGCCGACCTCATCGAGGAGAAGCTACGGGGCCCGGACCGGGCGGTGGAGAGCTTCATCGTCTCCTCCCAGACGGCCACCGTCGACGACCCCGCCTTCCGGGCCTACGTCGAGCGCCTCCAGGGCGAGCTCCTGGCTCTGGGGAAGGACGTGGTCGAAGGCGTCACCACGTTCTACGACACCGAGGACCGGTCCATGGTCGCCGGGGGCGACCCCGAGACGGCCCGCACGACGGTCATGGCCGCGGTGCTGGCCGGCGACGTCCAGACGGCGCAGGACCACGCCGACAAGCTCAAGGCGGCGGTGGCCAGGGCCGCCACCCCCGGCTTCACGACGCAGCTCTTCGGCCCGGCGTCGCTCAACGACGACTTCCTCAAGGCCAACGAGGAGAACCTGGCCAACGGCGAGAAGTTCGGCATCCCCGCCGCCCTCCTGATCCTCATCGTGGTGTTCGGGGCGGTGGTCGCCGCGCTGCTGCCGATCCTCATCGGCATCGCCGCCATCTTCGTCGCCGTCGGCTTGGTCGCGGTGGTGGGCCAGGTGTGGAACTTCTCGTTCTTCGTCACCGCCATGATCTCGATGATGGGACTGGCGGTGGGGATCGACTACTCGCTGTTCTTCGTGTCCCGCTACCGCGAGGAACGCCAGCGGGGCAAGGAGAAGCTGGCCGCCATCGAGGCCGCCGGTGGCACCGCCAGCCGGGCCGTCTTCTTCAGCGGCATGACCGTCGTCCTGGCGCTGATGGGGATGTTGCTCATCCCCAACACGATCTTCCGCAGCCTGGCCGGCGGCGCCATCTTCGTGGTGCTCGTCGCGGTGGCGGCTTCCATCACGCTGCTCCCTGCGCTGCTCGGTCTGCTCGGAGACCACATCAACCGCCTCCGCGTCCACCGCCGCCCGTCCGAAGGCGCCGGCAAGCAGGGCGGGTTCTGGGACGTGGTCACGCGGGCGGTCATGCGCCGGCCGGTCGTCAGCCTGCTCGCCGGCGTGGGCGTGCTGCTCGTCCCGGCGGTGTTCTGGACCCAGATGCACACCGGGTTCGCCGGGGTCACCACCCTTCCCGAGAGCTTCGAGTCGAAGAGGGCCTTCGAGGCGCTGGCCAAGGACTTCCCCGGCGGCATGAGCTCGCCCGTCGAGATCGTCGTCGATGCCCCCGCCGACGATCCGGCCGTCCAGAGCGGCGTCGAGCGGCTCCAGGCGTCGCTGGCCACCGACCCCTTCCTCGGTCCCTCCCAGGTGGAGGTCAACGCCGCCCGGGACCTGACCCTCGTCTCGGCGCCGCTCAAGGGCGACCCGTCGAGCGACGCTGCCGTCGAGGCCATCGAGCGGGTGCGCGACGACTACGTGCCCCAGGCCTTCCCCGAGGGGACGCCGGGCAAGGTGGTCACGGGGGGTGACACCGCCTTCAACAAGGACTTCTTCGAGATCACCTCGGAGTACATGCCCCTGGTGTTCGCCTTCGTCCTCGGGTTGTCGTTCATCCTGCTGACGGTGGCGTTCCGGTCGGTCGTGGTGCCGCTCAAGGCCATCCTGCTCAACCTGCTGTCGGTGGCCGCCGCTTACGGGCTCATCGTGCTGGTCTTCCAGAAGGGGGTGGGCAACGACCTGTTCGGGTTCCAGAAGGTCGAGGCCATCGAGGCCTGGCTGCCGCTGTTCCTCTTCTCGGTTCTGTTCGGCCTGTCGATGGACTACCACGTGTTCCTGCTCTCCCGGGTGCGGGAGCACTACGACCAGACGGGCGACAACACCGAGTCGGTCGCCTACGGCCTGCGCACCACCGCCGGCATCATCACCGGGGCCGCCCTGATCATGGTGGCCGTCTTCATCGGCTTCGCCCAAGGCGAGCTGGTGTCGTTCCAGCAGATGGGCTTCGGCCTGGCCGCCGCCGTGCTCATCGACGCCACCATCGTTCGCTCGATCCTGGTCCCGGCGAGCATGAAGCTCTTGGGGAAGCGCAACTGGTACCTGCCCCGATGGCTCGAGTGGCTGCCCAAAGTGCAGGTGGAGGGCCCCCGCGAGGAGCGCCCGACCGAGCCGCCGGCGCAGCCGGTCCCCGCAGGAGCCCCGACCGGCACAGGCTGACCCCCAGCGTCGTCCGACGCCGACGGGCTCCTCGGGCCTCGCCGCCACGGTTTCCCCCAGGCCGTGGCGGCGAGTCGCGTCCGGGGGCTGGTCGGATCGGGACCAAACTCGGGCGCCGCGGTGTTCCCCAGGGTGAACCGAGGAGGGACATGGAGAAGATCGACAAGACCGAGGACGAGTGGCGCCAGGAGCTCACCCCCGAGCAGTTCCAGGTGCTGCGGAGGGCGGGCACCGAGCGGGCCTTCACCGGGAAGTACTGGGACTGCCACGACGACGGCATGTACCACTGCGCCGCCTGCGGGGCTGCCCTGTTCTCCTCCGACACCAAGTTCGACTCGGGCACGGGCTGGCCCAGCTTCACCGAGCCGGCCGTCGCCGAGGCGGTCGAGACCCGTCGCGACTCGAGCTACGGGATGATCCGCACCGAGGTCCGCTGCCGCCGCTGCGGCTCGCACCTGGGCCACGTCTTCGACGACGGGCCCGGCCCCACCGGCCAGCGCTACTGCATCAACTCGTGCGCCCTCGAGCTGCAGCCGGCCGCCGCCGGGGGCGGCGGCGGGTCGTAGGGCGTGGAGCTGGACGGCCGGACGTTCGAGCTCCACGTCGGCAGGGGCGACGAGGGATCGGCCGGGCCCCGGCCGTTGATCGTGGCCTTCCACGGCGGGATGGCGACCGGGGCGGACATGCGCAAGCTCACCAACCTCGACGCCCGGGCCGACCGGGAGGGCTGGGTCGTCGCCTACCCGAACGGCGTGGAGGGCCACTGGAACGACGGGCGGGGCGTGGACAACTATCCCGCCCACCGCGACGACGTGGACGACGTCGGGTTCGTGAGCCGGCTGGTCGACCACCTGGTGGAGACGGCGGGCGTCGACCGGGGGCGGGTGTACGCCACCGGGTTCTCCAACGGGGGGATGTTCGTCCACCGCCTGGCCATGACCCGCCCCGACCTGGTGGCGGCCATCGCTCCGGTGGCGGGCACCATCGCCCGTCCCCTGCTCGACCCGGGGCCGCAGGCGCCGGTGCCGGTGCTCATGATCCACGGCACGGCCGACCGCATGGTGGCCTACGACGGCGGCCCGGTGGGCGGCCCCAGCGAGAGCCGGGGCGAGGTGGCGTCGGTCGAGGAGACGTGCGCTTGGTGGCGGGCCGCCAACCGTTGCTCGGACACGGCCGAGGAGGAGACGCTCCCCCACCGCGACGACGCCGACCCCACCCATGTGCGGGTGGCCCGCTGGGAGCCGGAGGGGGCGGACGGCGCCGAGGTGGTGGTGGCCACCGTCGTCGAGGGAGG
>DATACM010000424.1:0-1642 GCA_036259055.1 Acidimicrobiales bacterium
CACGCCGGTCACCGTCCCGGCCACGTCGCTGCGGAACTTCACGCCCAGCTCCAGCGGGCCGCCGGTGACGATGATCGACTCGGGACGGGCGGAGGCGGGCCAGATGCTGCAGGGGCAGCCACCGGTGGGTGGGGGGACGGAGGTGGACGTGGTCGTGGTCGACGTGGTGGTGGTCGACGTGGTGGTGGTCGGCGTGGTCGTCGACGTCGAGGTGGAGAAGACCACGTCGACCCAGTAGTTGTCCGAGGAGCCCTGGGTGGGGAACCCCGAGGGCCCCGAGCGGTACACGCCGTTGGGACCGTCGGCGCCGCTGGCCAGGGCGTGGAGGGGCGGGGCGTCGACGGAGCGGGAGAAGTAGCCCGGGCTCCAACCGAAGGTGCCGCTGGTGGTGTGGAAGGAGGCGATGTAGGTGGTGTTGGGCTGCACGGCCACGGGCGTCGAGAAGCTCACCTGCTGCCACCCCGACTCGCTCTCGGCGGTGAAGGTGGCGCTGGCCAGCAACGCGCCCGACGCCGACCACAGGTTGCCGACGTGGGTGCCGGCGTCGCCCGCCCCCTTGTAGAAGCGCACGCCGGTCACCGTCCCGGCCACGTCGCTGCGGAACTTCACGCCCAGCTCCAGCGGGCCGCCGGTGACGATGATCGACTCGGGACGGGCGGAGGCGGGCCAGATGCTGCAGGGGCAGCCACCGGTGGTGGGGCCGGAGCCGGGAGTCAGTCGGTAGATGCTCCCGAAGTCGCTGTAGTAGAGCGCGCCGTCGGGCCCGCGCTCGATCGAGAGCGGGGACTGGCCGGGGGCCCGGTACACGACCACGTCGGAGACAACGCTCGAACGATCGGCGCTCAAGGTTGCGGCGCGGATCTCACCGTGGCCCGGACGGGAGTCGAAGTCCACATAGAGAAGCCGGCCTTCGAGATCGGGACCGGCCCCGCAGCCCGAGCAGAACCGGGCGCCGGTGATGCCGCTGGCCGCCACGATGTTGACCTTCGGCAGAACCGGGTTGGGCCCGTCCCGGTTGGAGTTCACCGGCGGTGGCGGGTCCGCGGCGCAGTTCCCGGTGGGCCCCCAGCCCAGGTTCGAGCCCTTGACCACGAGGTTGACCTCGTCGTTGCAGCCGCCGTTCGGCCCCGGACCCACGGGCTCACCGAGGTACGACGGATCGGGCCCGTTGTCGGTGGCCCACAGCTGGCCGCTCAGCGGGTCGAAGTCGAAGCCGAAGACGTTGCGGAAGCCGTAGGCGAACACTGCTCCCGGGAAGGGGTTGTCGGCGGGCGCCGCTCCGGACTCGGTGATCCGCAGGACCTTGCCCTTGAGACTCGTCGTGTCCTGCACGGTGCGTCGCTGCCTCTGCTCATCCTCGAGGGTGGGCAACCCGCTGGCCCCGTCGCCCGTCGCGACATAGAGGTGCCCATCGGGACCGAACAGGATCCGGCCTCCGACGTGGCCGCCGACATATGGGTCGCTCAACAGGACGGTGAACGTCGCCGGTCCGTCCGAGGGCCGGCTGATCCTGAGCACCTGGATGTGGCATGCCCCGTCCCCACCTCTTCGCACGGCGAAGGCGAAGACGTCGTTGACGCGCGGGAAGCTGGGATGAAGGGCCAATCCGTAGAGGCCCTGGTCGCCGCTGGTGCAGAGGTCC
>DATACM010000425.1:0-4412 GCA_036259055.1 Acidimicrobiales bacterium
GCGACACCTTGCTCGGTGGCGGCTCTCCTCCCACAGGGTGAGCTCAGCGGGGCGCGGCCCGCTCCAAGCGGTCATCTTCGACGTCGACGGCACCCTCGTCGACAGCGAGCGCGACGGCCACCGGGTGGCCTTCAACATGGCCTTCGAGGAGTTCGACCTGCCCTACCGCTGGGACGTCGACGAGTACGGCGAGCTGCTGAGCATCACCGGCGGCCAGCGGCGGATCGACCACTACCTGGCCGACCAGGGCGTGGACGACGAGGAGCGGGAGCGCCTGGCGCCCGCCCTGCACAAGCGCAAGACCGAGATCCTCAACGAGCTGGTGGAGGAGGGGAAGGTGGAAGTGCGCCCCGGCGCCCACCGCCTCCTGGACGAATTGGTCGAGGCCGGCACCGAACTGGCCGTCGCCACCACCGGCAGCCGGGGATGGGTCGATCGGCTGCTGCGCCGGCTGCTCCCCGACATCGAGTTCGGCGTGATCGTCACCGGCGACGACGTGTCGGAGCGCAGACCCGACCCCGAGGCGTTCACCATCGCCCTCGAGCGCTTGGAGGAGCCGGCGGAGAACGTGGTGGCGGTCGAGGACTCCGACAATGGGGTGGAAGCGGCGGTGGCGGCCGGCCTGGCCTGTGTGGCCGTGGTCAATGGCTACACCCGGGACCAGGACCTCGAGGGCGCCGGGCTGGTCCTCGACGGCTTCGGCGAGCCGGACGCGCCGGCCGAGGTGCTGGCCGACCGGGCCGGCACCGGCTGCCAGGGCGTGCTCGACCGGGAGACGCTCGAGCGCCTGCTGGGCTGACGTCCGTTCTGGTCCCGTGTTGAGCCCTCCAGGGGGCGCGATCGGTGACCAGGGCTCTCGCGCACGGGTGACGGTCCGGCGGGTCGGAAGTAGACTGCCGGGCGTAGTCACGCCGGGGACATAAGGGAGGAACGTTTGCATTTCGCAGGGAATCCGCCCTTCGCCGGGTGGCTCCTCGGGCTCCTCGGGTTCCTCGGGAAGGGCTGACATGGCGACACAGGCGCTGAAGTGCGAGCGCCACGGCGAGTTCACCCGCCTCACCTGTGTCGACTGCGGCAAGCCCATCTGCCCGAAGTGCGCCGTGCGTACCGAGGTGGGGCTGAAGTGCGAGGACGACGCGACGCCTGCGGCCATCCCCGAGAAGGCCCTGGCCATGATGCGGCCCTCCCGCACGCCCCTCTACTTGGCGCTGGCGGGGGCGGTGGTGCTGGCCGTCCTCATCGTTGTGCTGCTGAGCCTCCGCGGCGGCGACTCCGGCGAGCAGACGCAGGCCCAGCTCCCGCCCACGGGCAGCTGGACCCAGGCGCCCGACCTGGCCACCATCCGCGGCACCACCGTGTCCGTCACCCTGAAAGACGGGAAGGTGCTGGTGGCCGGGGGCGGCGTGGGAGCGATCCCGGTCGCCGCCGCCGAGCTGTTCGACCCGGCCGACGGCCAGTGGAAGCCGACGGGGCAGCTCAACGAGGCGCGCCGTGGCCACGCCGTGGCCCTTCTCAACGACGGGAGGGTGCTCATCGCCGGCGGCCGCAACCCCGACGGCGACCCCACCGCCTCGGCCGAGATGTACGACCCTGCCGCGGGCACGTGGACGACGACCGCGCCCATGAGCTTGGGCCGCATCGGTCACACCATGACCACGCTGGCCGACGGGCGGGTGCTGGCCGCCGGCGGTACCGCCCGCGGCACCGGCGTGGCCGGCGGGGGCCAGACCATCGCGCCGGTGGCCACGGCCGAGATCTTTGACCCCAGAACGGGATCGTGGCGGTCGATCACCAACATGAGCACGGCTCGGTTCGAGCACACCGCCACCGCCCTGGCTGACGGCAAGGTGCTCATGGCGGGCGGGCAGGGCCCGGGCGACGGCGGGCGGGTGACGGCGCTGGCCACGGCCGAGCTGTACGACCCGGCCGCCGACAGCTTCGTCGCCACCACCAACCTCTCCGAGGGCCGCACCAACCACGCCGCCGTCCTGCTGGCGGACCGGTCCACCGTGTTGGTGGTGGGCGGGGCCGGCGGCACCAACGCCGACGTCTCACTGGGCTCGGCCGAGCTGTACGACGCCCGGTCCGGGAGCTGGACGCGCGCCACCCCGCTGAGCGAGGCCCGCACCGGAGCGACCGCCACCCTGCTGGCCGATGGCCGGGTCCTCGTTGCCGGAGGCGAGTCCGCCACCCGGGGCCAGCGGCGGTCGCTCAAGAAGGGGGAGGTGTTCGACCCCCAGGCCCGCGAATGGCGCTCGGCCGGCGACATGCAGTGCCCCCGCAGCGAGCAGGCGGCGACCTTGCTGGGCGACGGCACCGTGCTGGTGGTGGCGGGCGACGCCGCCTTCCCCGGCCAGGCGCCCATCGCCCAGGGCTGCGTGGACCGATACAAGCCGTAGCTGACGGAGTCAGACCATGGCCATGAACACCCGCCGGCGCCCGCCCAAGGCCGACCGCCCCAAGAAGCGCAAGGGAGAGGACCGCCCGCCCTCGCCCGAGGACGCCGACCGCTCCGCGGATCTGCGGCGCAAGGGGCTGTGGTTCTGCATCGCCGCCCTGCCCGTGCTCATCGCCTTCTACGCCACCCTGCTGTGGTGGTCCAACCCCCGCTCCGAGGGCCGGGAGCTGCGCATCGACCAGTACATCACCCTCCTGCGCCAGGGCCGCATCCAGACCGCCACCATCTTGGAGACCGACAACCGCATCGAGGGCACCTACGACCGGGGCCGCTACTGGGTGGCGGTGGCGGCGGGGCGGGAGACGATCTTTTCCCGCCTGACCTCGGCCCTCGAAGACGCCGGCGTGGCCTACAAGGTCAAACAGCAGCCCCTCAAGAACCTCATCGTCCCCGCCTCGCTGATCCTGCCCGCCCTCATCGTCGTCGACGGCCTGTTCATCCTGTTTTTGCTGTTCGGCCGAGGGGGCATGGGCGACGCCTTCGCCTTCGGCCGGTCCCGGGCCAAGCGCCTGGCCACCGGGGAGTCCAAGATCACCTTCGCGGATGTGGCCGGGGTGGACGAGGCCATCGAGGAGCTGGCCGAGGTGCGGGACTACCTGGGCGCCCCCGACAAGTTCTTGGCCATGGGGGCCTCGGTGCCCAAGGGCATCCTGCTGACCGGCCCCCCCGGCTGCGGCAAGACGCTGTTGGCCCGGGCGTTGGCGGGAGAGTCCAACGTGCCGTTCTTCCAGATCTCGGGATCGGACTTCGTGGAGATCTTCGTGGGGGTGGGGGCGGCCCGGATCCGGGACTTCTTCGCCGTGGCCAAAGAGGCCGCCCCCTGCATCTGCTTCATCGACGAGCTGGACGCCGTGGGCCGGGGGCGCACGGCCATGGCCGTGGGGGGCCAGGACGAGCGGGAGGCCACCCTCAACCAGCTCTTGGTGGAGATGGACGGCTTCGAGTCGGGCTCGGGGGTGGTGGTGCTGGCCGCCACCAACCGCCCCGACATCTTGGACACCGCCCTGCTGCGCCCGGGGCGGTTCGACCGCCGGGTGTCCATAGAGCGCCCCGACGTGCGGGGCCGGGAGGGCATCCTGCGCATCCACGCCCGGGGCAAGCCCCTGGCCCCCGAGGTGGACATGGCCCAGGTGGCCAAGCGCACGGTGGGCTTTTCCGGCGCCGACCTGGCCAACGTGGTCAACGAGGCGGCCTTGTTGGCCGCCCGCCGGGGCTCCACCCAGATCGAGCCCCGCCACCTCTTCGAGGCCATCGAGCGGGTGGTGGCCGGCCCCGAGCGGCGCTCCCGCATCCTCTCGCCCCAGGACCGCCACCGCATCGCCTACCACGAGGCGGGCCACGCCATCGCCTCCACCGCCCTGCCCGGGGCCGACCGGGTGGGCAAGCTCTCCATCGTGGCCCGGGGACACGCCGGGGGCTTCACCTGGCTGGTGCCCGAGGGCGACCAGGCCGCCGTCACCCGCTCCCAGCTCATGGACCGCCTGGGGGCCATGCTGGGGGGCCGGGCCTCGGAGGAGCTGGTGACCGGGGAGGTGTCCTCGGGCGCCCAGGCCGACCTGGAACAGGCGGTGCAGCTGGCCCGGCGCATGGTCACCGACTTCGGCATGTCCGCCCGCATGGGCCCGTTCATCGTCAAGCCCTTCACCCCCGGCTACCACGGCGAGTGGGGCGTGGGCTATTCCGAGCGGGTGTCCTCGGAGATCGACGCCGAGGTGCAGGAGATCCTGGCCCAGGCCCACGCCCGGGCCCGGGCCGCCCTGGAGGCCAACCGGGCCCTGCTGGACCGCATCGCCCAGCAGCTCATGGAGGTGGAGAGCCTGGAGGGCGACGCCCTGGACGAGCTGATGCTGGGGGTGGTGTCGGTGCCTGATGGCGCCGCCGCCTCGGCTGCCGCCGGCGTGGGAGCGTCGTCCCGGCCGTTGTAGCAAGAATGGGCGCCGGGCCGCGCGCCCGG
>DATACM010000426.1:0-6622 GCA_036259055.1 Acidimicrobiales bacterium
GTCGGAGGCGCGCACCACGCAGGAGATCCGGATCGACGACGTCGAGATCATCTCGAGGTTGATGCCCGCCTCCGCCAGGGCCTGGAACATGCCCGCGGCCACGCCCGGGTGGGACCGCATGCCGGCGCCCACGAGCGAGACCTTGCCGATGTCGGCATCGGCCGACAAGCCCTCGGCCCCGATCTCGTTGCAGATGTGCTCGATGACCGACCGCGACCGGCCGAGGTCGTCCTCGTTCATCGTGAACGAGACGTCGGTCCGACCGTCCTCCGAGACGTTCTGCACGATCATGTCCACGTTGATCGCCTCGTCGGCGAGGGACCCGAAGATCTTTGCGGCGATGCCCGGCGTGTCGGGCACCCGCCGGATGCGGATCATGGCCTCCGACGTCGAGCGGGCCGTACGCGCGATCCACGAGCGCTTCGACCTCACGGCTGAAGCCATCCAGCGCGAGCATGTCTGACCCGCGGCGGGTCCGCCCGGCTCGCGTTCGTTGCCCTGTTCCGGACTCTCTATACTCGGCCCAACACAGGGAGAAAGGGGGCCACATGGCCGGTCCTGTCAGCAAGCGGGAGCGGACGGTGTCCGACATCATGGCCCGCCCGGTGATCACGGCCACGGCCTCGGAGACCGTCGCCGAGGCGTGCACCCGGATGCACCAGCACAAGGTCGGGTCCGTCATCGTCGTCGACGGTGACTGCCCGGTCGGCATCCTGACAGAGCGCGACCTGGTGCGCTTCGGCGCGTCGGGGATCGACGGCAACAGCGCCAAGGTCGCCGAGTGGATGACCGCCCAGCCGGACACCATTTCCCCCGACGAGGAGGTCACACAGTCGTTCCAGCACCTGCTGGAGAAGGGCTACCGGCATTTCCCGGTCGTGAGCGAAGGCAAGCTCGCCGGCGTCGTCTCGGCGCGCGACCTCATGCGCATCAGCCAGATCCGGCCCATCACGCCCGCGGGCTTCGAGGCCCCCAAAGGCCTGGAAGGCGTCGTCGTGGGCGAGACCGAGATCGGCGACGTCCGTGGGATGGAGGGCTTCTACCACTACCGGCAGTACAACGCCGTGGAGCTGGCGGAGAAGCGGACGCTCGAGGACGTGTGGCACCTGCTCTACCGCGGGTCGCTGCCGAGCAGGGCCGAGCTCGAGGCCTTCAAGGCCGAGATCGCACCGCTGCGCGAGATTCCCGACGACGTCGAGAAGCTGCTCCCGGCCATCGCCAAGGCAGGGGACCACTTCATCCCCCTCGATGCCCTGCGTACCGCGTACTCGCTGTTCGCCTACACCCTCGACTTCAAGTCCTGGCTCGACACCGACATGGACACCCTGCGGGGCGACGCCATGCGCACCAGCGCGGTCATGCCCACGCTCATCATGGCTCTCTACCGGCTGAGCCAGGGCCAGGAGCCCATCGACCCCCACCCCGAGCTTCCCTACGCGGCCAACTACCTGTACATGCTCAAGGGCGATATCCCCCCGCCCGAGCACGCCCGGGCCATCGAGCAGTACCTGATCTCGACCACCGACCACGGCTTCAACTCGTCCACCTTCACTGCCCGGGTGATCACCTCCACGGGGGCCGACCTGGGGTCGGCGGTGGTCGGGGCCATCGGCGCCCTCTCGGGCCCCCTCCACGGCGGCGCCCCCAGCCGGGCCCTCGACATGCTCGACGCCATCGGCACCCCCGACAAGGCCGAGGCGTGGATCCGCGAGCAGGTCAACGCGGGCAAGAAGATCATGGGGTTCGGCCATCGCATCTACAAGACCGACGACCCCCGCTCGGTGATGCTGCGCGGGGTGGCCGAGCGCCTGGGCGGCGCCAAGACCGACTTCGCCAAGCAGGTGGAGAAGACGGTCGTCGAGGTGCTGGCCGAGCTCAAGCCCGGGCGGCAGCTCTACGCCAACGTCGAGTTCTACGCCGGCGTGGTCATGGACGAGGTGGGGATCCCGCGCACCCTTTTCACGCCGACGTTCACTTCGAGCCGGGTCATCGGCTGGACGACCCACGTGCTCGAGCAGGCCGCCGACAACCGCCTGATCCGCCCGAGCGCCCACTACGACGGCCCGCCACCCCCCGAGCCCGTCCCCGAGCTGGCTTGACCGTCGCTCCCGGCCCGGCCGAGAGGTCTGAGCCGTCGCTCGACGTCACCGTCGAGGAGGCGACGGAGGTCACCGACGAGCTGCGGACGGCCATGGCGCGGCTGGTGCCGCAGCTGTCCCGGTCCGCCACGGTTCCGGACGAGCGAGAGCTCTCCGAGATCGTCGCCTCGCCTGCCTCCACCCTGCTCGTGGCGCGCGACGGACAGCACGCCATCGTGGGGTCGCTGACTCTCGTCGTCTTCCGCATCCCCACCGGCGTGCGGGCGTGGATCGAGGACGTCGTCGTGGACGAGGAGGCACGGGGGCGGGGCGTGGGCGAGGCCCTCAACCGGGAAGCCCTCCACCGGGCCACCACCGCCGGCGCCCGCACCGTCGACCTCACCTCCCGGCCGTCGCGGGAGGCGGCCAACCGCCTCTACCGCCGGCTGGGCTTCGTGGAGCGGGACACCAACGTGTACCGCTGGAGCGGGCCGGACCCATCGCCGGCGGGGTGACGGCGCCGTGCGCCCTCCCGCCCGGAGCCGGTGCGGCGCACGAGGATCAGGCCGCCGACCGGTAGGGCCGCGCCTCCCACGCGTCGAGGACGCCTTCGACGGGGACGAAGACGTCCTCGCCGTTGACGAACACCCACAGGGTGCTCTTGCCCGCCGAGACCAGGGCGACGTCGTCGAGCCGGGAGCCGTCGGCCAGGGCCAGGTGCACGAGCCGCCCCTCGAGGGCCCGCAAACTCCTGCGCTGCTCTGCGGTCATGGCCTGCTCCCTCTCTTGTACAACGTGCCCCCTTCCCTAAAGATTTCGGCCCGTCGGGCGTGATACAGGAGCGTCTTCCCGGGTAGGGCCTGTGGTGGCGCCGGTCACGCAGTGTGCGGGTGCTCCAGGCGACGAAAGGCATCCCGTGAAGAAGCAGCTCCTTGTCCTCGCTCTCGTCCTCGCCGCGACCCTCGTGGTTTCGACACCAGCGGTGGCGCAACGTGGGGGAGCCGGCGCGCGCGGCACGATCACGATGAGCGTCCACACGCACAGCTCCGAGTTCGGTGGGCCCAGCGGGCCCGGCACCTTGTTCGAGACCACGCCCCTGCCGTTCCCGCCGGGGCGGGGAGAGTTCAGCTACTCGTCGATCCCCTGCGAGCGACCGGCGCCGTTCAACGACACCGCCCTGGTGTTCCAGACGGGCTACCCGGGCGTACCCTCGCCGGCCGCCGTCCGGCACTTCATCGAGGGCACCCTCACCCCGACCGGCAGGTCCGCTAACCAGGGGATCGTGAGGGGGACGATCACGACGATCCTCTGCGAGAACCGCGTCCAGCAGCCCGACCGGATGTTCTTCGCGTTCCACGGGCGGTACCGGCTGGTGTCCGACAACCAGATCGTCCTCACCGGCACGTTCCGGCTCGTGGGCGGTGAGGGACGTTTTGCCGACATGAGAGGCGGGGGCTCGCTGGAAGGCGAGATCACCTGCCTGCCACCGATCCTCCAGCGTGAGGGTGCAGCGAACTGCGCCGAGCTGGGCGCGTTCTCCGACGCCATACTCCGGCTCGTGGGGGGCTTCGTCGACCCGACCGTCCCGGCGGTGTGACCGGAGGCCGCCCGACCGCGGCCGCCAACGGTGGCCTCCGCACTAGAGTCGAAACGCATCTACCGGACGAAAGGGGTGCCGAAATGGCCACCTACATCATGCTGATGAAGTTCATCAATCCCGGGGTCGACTCGATAAAGAACGCCCACGTGGGCCGCCAGCAGGGGAAGCGGGCGGCCAAGGCCCTCGGCATCACCTGGAAGCAGCAGTACCTGGTGATGGGCGAATACGACGTCATCACCGTCCTCGAGGCTCCCGACGACGAGACGGTGGCCAGGTTCGCCCTCATGGGGATGACCGGCAGCCTGTCCATCACGACGCTTCGTGCCTTCACCGAGAACGAGGCGGACAAGCTGATCAAGAGCCTCGACGTCCCGAGCTAAGAGCGGGCGCCTCCGGCGAGGAGGAACCGCTCGACCTCCGACGCCAGGAGCTGCGGCGCGCTGAACATCGCCCCGTGACCTTGCCCGGCCAGGACGACGGTCCTGGCGTCGGGAAGGGCAGCGACGAGCTCGGCGGCGACCTGTCGCAGCTCGGGCCCGCTGAGCTCGCCGACCAGGCAGAGGGTGGGAGCGGCGAGGTGGGCAACGGCCGCCGGGTCGAAGCGGTAGTGGCGCACGGCCCGCAGCTCGGCCGGCAGGGTGAGGGCGTTGTCGACCATGAGGGGCCAGATGGGCCGGCCCCGGACGAAGGAGAAGTCCTCGACGTCGTTGCCGGCGACGTCGAGGAGGAAGGAGCGGAGTATCCCCTCCCGGTCGCCCGCCGCCTCGAGCGCCGCCAGCCGCTCCGGCACCCCGTCGGCGAAAGTCTCCGGTGCCGGCGGCTCGTAGAGCGCCAACCCGCCCAGGGCGGGGACACGGGGAGCGGCGTGCAAGGCGAAGCGGGCGCCCGAGGAGTGCCCCAGGAGGTGGACGGGCCCCTGCAGCGACCTCGTCACCGCCACGATGTCGTCGTACTCCACCTCGAGGGAGTGGTCGGGGCGGAGCGGGCCGCTGAGGCCCCGGCCGCGCCGGTCCATCGCCACCACCGTGAACGACCGGGCCAGCAGCGGGACCACTCGTCCCCACTGGCGCCGGTCGGCGGCGGCGCCGTGGACGAGCAGGAGGACAGGGCCGTCGCCGGTCGCCTCGTAGCCGATGGTCGTGCCGTCGGCGGTCACCGCCTGCCCTGTCGTCCTGCGCACTCGCCAGACGGTAGGTCCCGGTCCCGGTCGAGGCGCGCCGGCGTCGCCTAGGCTCGGGGCCCCGACGGCCTGAGAAGGGCGGTGCGAGATCAGCTGGAACGACGAACCTCGGAGCTCTCCGGGCGACGGCCCCCAGCAGCCGACGGCGGGCGGCCCGGGCGGCTACCCACCGCCTCCTCCGCCGCCCCCGGGGGCGCAGCCGGGGTACTACGGGCCGCCCCAGTGGGGGTACGGGCCGCCCCCCAAGCGGGGCACCAACGGCCTGGCCATCGCGTCCCTCGTCTGCGGGATCGTCTGGATCTGGGGCGTCACCAGCGTGCTGGCCATCATCTTCGGCCTCATCGCCCGCCGCCAGATCAAAGAGCGCGACGAGACCGGTGACGGCATGGCCATCGCCGGCATCGTCCTCGGCATCCTCGGCGTGGTCGGCACGGTGGTCATGATCATCATCTTCGCCGCCGTGGTCGACGACCTCGAGGAGTACGAGGACTTCCAGATGATCCGCCTCGCCGCCCTCTTCGCCGGCCAGAAGGTGTCGTCGGCGGCGGGCGCGGCGAAGGACAGGCTCGCCGCGTCGCTCTGACCGGCCGGGCCGCTCGCTGCTCGCGGCCCTGACCGGGAGGTGCGTACAGTGGGCGGCCCATGAACGACGCCGGGCTCGTCGTCGAGGCCCGAGCAGGCAACCTCAAGGCGTTCGGCGCCCTCTACGACCGCCACGCCGGCGGCATCCACGACTTCCTGCGCTCCGTCACGGGCGACGACTCGATCGCTCGGGAGGTGCTCCACGACACGTTCGTGGTGGCCGGCTCGCGCCTGCTCCAGCTTCCCCAGCCGGCCAAGGTCCGGCCGTGGCTCTACGCCATCGCCCGGCACCAGGCGCTGGACAAGCTGGGCCGCCGGAGGAGGAAGCGGCGGTGGAGGAGGAAGAAGGCGGCACACGCCCGTCGGCCCTCGCCGGTGGCCCCGGAGGGCGAGCGGGGGCAGGTCGCCCGGGCCCTCGAGGAGGTCCTGACCCCGAAGGAGCGGGTGGTGCTCGACCTCAACCTCCGCCAGGGCCTCGAGGGCAAGGAGCTGGCCGAGGCGCTGGGCGTCAACGAACGCCAGGCCTCGGCGATGGTGCGCCGCCTGCGTCAGCGAGCCGAGCAGGAGGTGGGCCTGCGGGTGGTGGCTCGGACCGGCCGCAAGGAGTGCCCCGACCTGGCCAAGATCGTCGCCGGCGACGGTCGGGTCAGGCGGCGGGTGCGCAGGCGCGTCGGCAAGCACATCGGCTCGTGCCCGACGTGTCGCAACCGCCGCCGGAGGATGGCGACGCCCCTCGCCCTGCTCTCGGCTCTCCCGCCGGTGGCGCCTCCCGGCTACGTGCGCGAGCTGGTCCTGGAGCATGTCCAGCTCGGCGGCCATCGCGGCCGTGCCTGGCGGGCGTCGCGCGGCGGGTTCCCACCGCCGATGGTGCGCCCGCGCCAGCGGCGTCTCGGTGTCGGGGCGGCCGCCGCCGCCGTCGTGGCGGTCGCGGTGGCCGCCGTGCTCCTCGTCAACAGGGACGGTGACGACACCCGCCAGGTCGCCACTGAGGACACCCCCACGACCCTCGACTTCCCCGTCTCGCCGGACGAGCTACCGCCTGTCGGTGAGGACCCCTCGGCCGAGCTGCCGCCCGTCGCCGGCCTCGGCGACCTCGACGGGCTGGGCGGCGCCGGCGCGGGCGGAGGCGAGGGGTCGGGCGCCGGGGCGGCCCCCCGCGGCGGAGGGCGGCGGGGACCGAGC
>DATACM010000427.1:0-3338 GCA_036259055.1 Acidimicrobiales bacterium
CATGATCCGCACGAGACGACCAAAGCGGCGCGGCACGCGTTCCTCGCCCGATTCGAGCGGGAGGTCGACCCCGACGGCGAGCTGCCCCCCGAGGTGCGGCGCCGGCGGGCGGAGGCAGCCCGGAAGGCGTACTTCACCCGCTTGGCGCTGAGGTCGGCCCGGGCCCGCCGAGCTGGCAAGGGGTGACCCTTAGTCCCTGAACGACTCCAGTGGAGCTGCCGCCGCTTCGACGGCGGCAGTCAATGTCGTCCTCCCGGGGACGTCCCGCCCGATCGCGAGGTGGCGCTCACAACCGGTCGCCGGGCGACAACCGGCGGTGCGCCTCGCGGGCGCGCTCATCGGCGGCCGACGCCCCGTAGCGCTGGAGCATCTGGCGGCTGCGCCATCCGGCTAGGCGCATCAGGTCGCCCTCGTTGCCCCCCTGGGCCAGCCAGGTGTGAGCGAAGGTATGGCGGAGCTGGTGGGGACGGATGTGGCCCAGGCCCGCGGCAGCCGCCCGGCGCTCCACCATCTGGCGCAGGCCCGAATCAGTCATCCCGCCCTTCTTGCCCAGCCAGAGCCACGGCTCTCCCGCCTGGGCGTGGCGGGCTCGAACCCGGAGATACCGGTCGAGATCGCGGGCGGCGCGGCTCCCAAACGGGCAGGCCCGCGCACGTCGCCCCTTGCCGACCACTACGGCAACGCCCATGTCGAGGTCGAGGTCCTCGACGCGCAGGTTGACCAGCTCGGATGCTCTCATGCCGGTGTCGATCAGCAGCCGGATCATGGCCGTATCCCGACGCTCCTCGTAGCCCGTTCCTTCGCACGCCTTGAGCAGCGAGCGGAGCTCCTCCTCGCCGACGATGGGCACCGGCGTATCCGGCACCTTCGGCGGAGACATCCGGGTCATGGGGGACTGGCGGATCTCACCCTCCTCCTCGAGCCAGCGGAAGAGCTGGGAAAGAGCGCGGTAGCGGTTGTTGGCTGTCGCCGGACGCCACCGGCTGAGCAGGTGCTCCATGAACACCTCGATGTGCTCACGGCGCACCTTCGCCGCAGCAGTCGGCATGCCTCGGTCGCGGAGGAAGGCGACGAGCTGCCGAGCGGCTTCGCCGTAGCCCTTCACCGTCTTCGGCGACTTGTTGGCGGCTCGAAGTGAGCGCTCGAAGGAGGGGATGAGCGTGGCGAGCTCGCCGACGTCGCGTACGCTTGTGGTGGCCATCTGGGCCATGTCGGCCCCCCCTTTAGGGCCCGAAGGCAGCCAGTGGGGTCTCACACACCCCGGCTGCCACGAGAGGTTATCTGCTGTCGGAACGGTGTGCAAGTACCGTGCGGAGGGAGGACCGGCAAAACCGCAGGTCAGAGCACCTAAACAAGCCCCTGTAGCTCAGTTGGATAGAGCGGCTGCCTTCTAAGCAGCGGGTCGCAGGTTCGAGTCCTGCCGGGGGCGCCGCTGCCGGGTCGTTGGCCGAGACGCGCCAGTCGACCCTGGCCGTCGTGCGGGTGCACAGCGGCCCCCTCGGCGGCGATCCGCAGATCGGGACGATGTCGCCTAGGGACTCGTCGACCTCCTCGTCGTCTTCTCCGCCGGTGTCCTGGCGCCGGCGCGTCGCCCGGAACAGCTCGGGGACGGGGCTCGTGGCGAGCCACTTTCACGAACGGTTCGGGAAAGGGCAAGCTGCCGGTCGTGGCGACCCCGCACCACCGATCGCTCGACCCCGAGCGGCGTGCGTTCCTGCTGCGGGCCAAGCTCACGGCCCTCGTGCGCGCCCATTGGGGCGTCGACTCCTTCGACCCCGACCCTCGTCCCGCCGGCGGCGCCGCGGTCAAGCTGGGCGAGCGCGGGTGGATGCTGGTGGAGGACGACCCCGGCCGGGCGGTGGGCCGGGGAGTCCTCTGGGCGCGGCGAGCCGGCGTCCAGGAGCTGCACCTGCTGTTCTCCGCCGACGGGGAGGAGGCGACCCGTGCGGCCCGACGGGGGCGGCACTTCCGTACCCGGGTGCAGGCCTGGCAGGTGTACGGGACGGAGCTGGCCGAGGTCGCCGTCGAGCCGCTCCCCCCCGAGCCGCCGCTCGATCGGCGGGCCGAGCCCTACCAGGACGTCCTCCGTGCCGCCGGAGCGGAGCCGGTGGCCGAGTGGGGGACGCTGTTCGGTGACGTGTGGGGCCTCGAGGTGGCTCGGGTCGGAGCCGAGGACGGCAACCTGTGGCTGGGGGTGGGGGTGACGAAGGAGGACCGGCTCACCCATCGCCTGATGTGGGGCGAGGACCCCGGGGTGGAGGCCCTGCGCTCGGTGGTGGACCAGGCCCGCCAGGCGAGGGAGCACGGCGATGCCGCCGACCCGCTGAACCAGTTGGCGAGGGAGCGCTGGCTGCGGGCCTGCCTCCTCGAGGACCCGGGCCAGATCGGGGCGGCGTCGTTGCACATCGTGTCGTCGCCGGTACCCCGGCCCGAGGACGTCCGCGTGCGTTCGCCCGCAGCCGCGCTCGGCTCGGCGTCGGACGGCCAGCCCGTCCTTGCCGTGTGCTCGGTCGGGGTGGACACCGAGGCCGTCCCGATGGCGGCGGAGCTCAGGGAGGCGGTCGCCGCCCGCTCGGGCGGTTCCGTGCGGCTCGTGCTCGTCGTCCCCGCCGCCGACGACCACCCGCTCCTCCGCCTGGTGAGGGAGGACGCCGTCGAGCCGCTCGACGTCGTTCACGTTCCCGACGACTGGCCGCTCCGCTGCCGCCAGTCCCACGCCCGCCGTTCGCGGCGCCCCTAGCCTCCACTCCGATGCCCCGGGAGGACGCGCTCGCCGAGGTGACCGACGAGCTCTACGACGTCGTCCCATCCGAGTTCGTCGCATCTCGCAACGATCTCGCCCGCAGGCTGCGCGCCGAAGGCAAGCGGGAGCTGGCAACGGCGGTGGGCAAGCTGCGCCGCCCGACGCCGGCGGCGTGGGCCGTGAACCAGCTCTGCCGTCAGGACCGAGACGGCATCGAGGAGCTCGTGCGCCGGGGGGAGCAGTTGCGCGGCGCCCAGGCCCGGGCGCTCGCCGGCGCGCCCGCCGCTGAGCTGCGGGACGCCGGGCGGGCCCGGCGAGAGGCGCTCGTGGCCCTCGTCGACTCGGCGGCCCGGTTCCTCGCCGAACGGGGACTCCCGGTGGACACCCACCGCCAGGAGATCGCCGACACGCTCGACGCCGCCTCTCTGGACCCTGAGGCGGCCGGCGCGGTGCTGAGCGGACGGTTGACCGCCGGGCTGCCGCCGCCTTCGGGGTTCGGGGACGCCGAGGCCGGCATCGGCGAGGTGTTCGGGCTGGCGCCAGAAGCAGCCGCCGCGGCGGCGTCGCCCGAGGCGGCCCAGGCCGAGCGCGCCGC